>JAESTO010000084.1 GCA_016763565.1 Gammaproteobacteria bacterium
TTCACCTTGTACTAAATAGTTATTGCGTAGGCCAAATTGTTGGTGGTTATGTGGCGCTTGTAAACTAAAACTTATCGAATTATCGTGAACAGTGGGTATCGTTAAATTATCATCGTTATTGAAAATACAATACTTAGCTTGGTGATAAATACGTTGTTTTGCTTGGGCGTAAGCCATTAAATTTTCATAGCGATCAAGATGATCGGGCGAAATGTTTAGTAGCGTGGCAACTTCAGCATTTAATGAATAAGTCGTCTCTAATTGAAAACTAGATAGCTCAAGAATATAAAGCTCTGCCGGTGGTTGTGTGAGTAAATCTAATACTGGTATGCCAATATTACCAGCCATAGCGACGTTAATACCTGCGGCAAACGCCATGTCAGTGATTAATTGGGTGACGGTGCTTTTACCATTTGAGCCGGTAATCGCAACAATAGGTTGTTCAATACGGCGCACAAATAATTCAATGTCGCCAATAATAGGAATAGATTTTTTTTTCGCGGCAATAATCGCTGGTTGTTGTAAATCCACACCGGGGCTGGCAATGATGCACTTAGCAGCGCATAAAAGTTGTGTTGAAAATTCGCCACATTTGACCGTGATGTGGGGCAATTGTTGTTGTAACGTGGCTAATTCAGGTGGTGCTTTTCGACTATCGCACACTATAAAATCAATAGACTGTTTTGCTAGGTAGCGTGCGCAACTTAAACCTGTTTTGCCTAATCCTAGGATAATATGCATCAACGTAATTTTAGTGTGGCTAGTCCAACCAAAATTAACATCAAGGTGATAATCCAAAACCGTACAATGATACGTGGCTCTGGCCAGCCTTTTAATTCAAAGTGGTGATGTAATGGTGCCATTTTGAAAACACGTTTACCGGTTAGCTTAAATGATGTTACTTGAATAATGACGGATAGAGTTTCCATAACAAAAATGCCGCCCATAATAAAGAACACAATTTCTTGACGTACGATGACCGCAATAATCCCTAAGGTTGCGCCCAATGCTAGCGAGCCAACATCACCCATAAAGACTTGTGCAGGGTAAGTGTTAAACCACAAAAAACCTAAGCCGGCACCGACAATACTACCAACAATAATAATAATTTCACCCGCGCCTGGTATATAAGGGATCAATAAATAATTAGCGAAGTTGGCATTGCCTGTTAAATAAGCAAAAATACCTAATGCACCAGCAATTAATACTGTTGGCATAATGGCTAAACCATCTAAGCCATCAGTGAGATTCACAGCATTGCTAGAGCCAACGATTACAAAATAACTTAAAACAATGAATCCCCAGCCCATGTGAATGACGGAATTTTTAAAAAATGGAATGATTAGTTGCGTTTCTACGGGTGTGCTTGCCAGATAAAATAACAACCCTGCAGCAATCAATCCAATGACGGATTGCCCAAGGTATTTCCACCGTGCCGATAAGCCTTTGCTATTAGCCAACATTAATTTGCGATAATCATCAATGTAGCCAATGACACCAAAGCCAATCAGTACAAATAAAATAATCCAAATGTAGGGATTATTTAAATTAGCCCACAATAAGGTAGTGATAGTGATTGTAACCAGAATGAGTAAGCCACCCATGGTTGGCGTGCCTGATTTGCTGATATGTGCTTGTGGCCCATTATGTCGAACAATTTGGCCAATGCGTTTTTTATTGAGGTATCGTATCATTGACGGTCCGATAATGAACGTCATGACTAAGGCGGTGGCTACACTGAAAATACTGCGCAAAGTTAAATAAGTAAATACTTGAAAGCTATGAATATATTGTGATAAAAAATGTGTTAACCAAAGTAGCATATTTAGGCCTTAATTTAAATTTTTCAATTCTATCATAGGCCAGTAATACTTGATGATGAAAATGAATTATATGACAATTTACTTGGGTGTAATTTTTGATAAAAAAAGGCGTAATATAGATGATTATGTCATAGAAGAGTTAAAATAATTATTTTTTTATCAGCGCTTGCACAATTTTATCCATATGCATGCCGTGAGATCCTTTAATCATAACCGTAGTATGTGGTGCTAAATATGCTTTAAGCGCATCAATTAATAAATTTTTCTCAGTAAAATGTTGCCCGCCCTTGCCAAATAATTGACTGGCATGTTGGCTATCTTGCCCATAAGTGAGTAACCTTTCGATACCGAGGCGTTTTGCTGTTTCGCCAACATTACGGTGTTGAGCCATGCTTTGTTCACCAATTTCTAGCATATCTCCCAGCACCATAATACGTTGACCTGAATAATGGGCGAGCATATCGATAACGGCATTGACTGATTTACTATTAGCGTTATAGCTGTCATCGATAATTAATGCGTTATTAATGCCGCGGTATTGCATTAAACGGCGGGTGATAGGTTGTACCTCGGCTAATCCTTGCTTGATGTGTTCTAGTGATAAATCCAGTGCAATCGCTGCTGCGCTTGCAGCCATTGCATTGAGCACATTGTGGTAGCCTAAAGAAGCTAGGGTAATAGCAATATTGCCTTTGGGGGTGAGCAAATCAAATGAGTACTGCATATTGGTATTAGCTTTAAGATTATGCGCAGTAATATCTGCTTGATGCTCAATACCAAATGAGATACTGCGATGTTGCAGCGACTGTTTCGCCCACGATGAAATTAATGGATCATCGGCGTTAATAATGGCGACACCATCGGTCGGTAATGAATGAAACAATTGCGTTTTTTCTTGTAGTATGCTGTCGATAGTACCAAAGCCATTGCCGTTACCCACATCTAAATGTACCGGTGCAATATTAGTGACAATGGCAATTTCCGCTTGCACTAATTGACTAAGATATTTTATTTCACCCGGTCTATCGGCACCCATTTCAATGACGGCGTAATGATGTTGTCCATTTAATTGTGCTAAGGTTAATGGTACACCATAAAAATTATTGAAATTGCCTGGGGTAATTAAGGTATCACCAGCTTGCTGTAGAATAGTACCTAGCATTTGTTTAGTCGTGGTTTTGCCGCAGCTGCCGGTAATGCCCACGATAGGCAAATCAAATTGTTGTCGCCAATGTTGTGTGATTTTCCCTAAAGCTTGACAGGGATCATCGACAACAAGTTGCGTAATATTTTCTGTACTGGGTTGTGACGATAATACTGCAGCAGCCCCCTGTTGATGTGCTGCGGGAATAAATTGTTGGCCATCAAAGTTTTCACCGTTGATGGCCACAAATAAATTATTTTTTTGTATTGTACGGGTGTCGATACTAATGCCATGAATAGTGGCATCATCTCCACATTGGGTTGCACCGAGTAATTTTCTAATGCGTTGGGTGGAAAAGTTGAGCATGATTAAATAGTGTCTGGGGCCCAGTAAGCTTGTTTTTTTTCGGTTTTTTGTTGGTCCATTTTAGCTAACAATAATAAGGCTTCAAAACCTGCTAATAGGGATTTTTTTTCGCTGGATAGTTGGTCTTCGGGGGTGATAAATTGATTGGTGATACGATTGTTAACGGCAAAACAAATAGCAGAAGCGCGGCAGTTTTTAATATTTGCCAGATTAAAAATAGTCGATGATTCCATTTCCAAATTGAGGACATTCATGGCTGCTAATTCGTTGATTAAATTAGGATAACGGATAGGTAAACCAGGTACTTGTCGTGCTTGTGCACCATAAAATCCGGATGCTGAACCGGTGATGCCAACATGATAGGGAATGTGTTGTTGTTGCGTGGCCATAATCAATGCTAATACCACTTCATAACTAGCAATCGCTGGGTAACCTTCGTGCACAAAATATGTGGAGGTATCTTCTAAACGTACTGCGCCAGTAGTAATAATTAAATCGCCTAAGGGAATAGACTCTTTCAATACGCCACAAGAACCAACACGAATAAATGCTGGTTGTTGGGTGATAGATAAAACTTCTACCATGCAAATTTCCGCGCAACCAGGTCCCATACCGGTGGACATGATAGAGACGTCTAATCCTTTATATTGCCCTGTAAAAAGAAAAATATTCACGATTATATTGTTTGGCACGAATATCCGTTAGCAATTTAGCACCACGTTTAGCACGTTGTGGATCACCCACTAAAATAATATATTCAGCCAATTCACCGGGCGCTAATTGAATATGGTATTGTCGGCCTTGTGCATCGCTAACAGTTTCTGCGCTTTGAATTTGTTGTTTAGGAAATGGCATGTTGAAAAAAGAGCAGATTTTTAACCTGCTCTATATTATGGGTGTTTATTAACCAGAAAATTGTTGGCTAGTGAAATCCCAGTTGACTAAATGCCAAAATGCTTCAAGGTATTTGGGACGAACATTACGATAATCAATATAGTAAGCATGTTCCCAGACATCGCAAGTTAATAGCGGTATGGTGTCAGTGGTTAACGGATTATCTGCGTTGCTGGTACTTACCACAGCTAATGAACCGTCGGGTTTTTTGACTAGCCAAGCCCAACCAGAGCCAAAAGTGGTAATTGCTGTTTTGCTAAACTCATCTTTAAATTGTGCAAAAGAGCCGAATGAGCGTGTAATAGCTTGTGCTAACTCACCACTGGGTTCACCGCCACCATCGGGCGTTAAACACTTCCAATAAAAGCTATGATTCCACACCTGTGCTGCATTGTTAAAAACGCAGCCTGATGCTTTGCGAATAATAGCTTCTAGTGACATGCTTTCAAACTCGCTATCCGCAACCAAATTGTTAAGATTATTTACGTAGGTTTGATGATGTTTAGTATAGTGATATTCCAACGTTTCAGCGGAAATATGCGGCTCTAAATCATTTAATGAATAAGGTAATTCGGGCAATTCAAATGCCATGGTTTTTCTCCTCGTATAATTCGGTTCGGTGAGGCGAAATTGTACGCTTGTTAAAAAGGTTGTCAACTGTTTGCAACGTTGTTAATGAAGGTTAAATTTTAACCAGCATTTACCTGTGTTTTTTTGATTGTTTCATTTGTAAAGTTGAAAATATACGGGTATAATCCCTACTGCGCCTCTAACTACTGCCACGATGGCCTAGAAAGGTGGATGGCTTCCGCGGGATGGGGGCATGTGAGGCGCACTTCTTGCTAAAATCTTGGCAACGTATCGATTATTTCAGATTTTATTCACAACTACGAGCAACTCAGTTCATTCAGTGAAACCATCCGCCTTAACAAATCTATTCCTTCATACCTTACACAGCGTTACAGGCAGGTAAACGAATGATAGATAATGCATAAATTTTACTGCTTTTAGCGTTATAGGCTATTTTTTTAGCTGATTATTCAGTAAGGAACATATATTTTTTGTTTGAAATGATTAATAAGTAGCAAGGGTAGGATCAATAGCATTAGCCCACTGTAAAATACCCCCTTGTAAATTATAGACGTTCTCATAGCCTTGCGTAACTAAAGCTTTAGCCGCTGTCATACTGCGTTGTCCAGAGCGGCAATAAATAACGATGTGGTGTGATTTATCCGTGGTTATCCCTGTGGATAATAACGTGTTGAGAGGTATAAGTTCACCACCAATATGACAAATTTCACGTTCATAAGGTTCGCGTACGTCAAGTAGATAAATTTCTTTATCCACTGCTTGTTGCATCACGATAAGTTGTTGGGGAGTGATTTCCTCGATAGAGGGTGTGTCGACAGTATTTTCTTGAAAGAGCTCAGCGGACATTTGTTGGTGTTGGCATAATGGACACTGTGTATTTTTTCTTACTGGAAACTCTGTAAATATCATTGTTAAGGCGTCTACCGTTAATAATCGTCCTGATAGTAATGTATCTTTTTTCAAAACAAGTTTAATGACTTCTGTTGCTTGCAAAATGCCTAACAAACCAGGCAAGACACCTAATACGCCAGCTTGCGCGCAGCTAGGTGTGATATTTTCAGGTGGTGGTGTTAAGTAGAGACAACGTAAACAAGGGCCATTTTGATAATTAAATACGCTAATTTGGCCAGCATATTGCAACACGCTAGCATAGATTAAGGGTTTTTGTTGTAATTGGCAATAATCATTGACTAAATAACGGGTGTAATAATTATCGCTGCCATCAACTATCACATCATAATCTGCAATCATATTTGCTGCATTATCAGCATTTATATAATTTTGGTAAATGACCGTGTCAATCGTATTATTTAATGCTTGGATGTGCTTAGCCGCTTGGACAGCTTTGGATTGGCCAACATCATCAGTTGTATATAAAATTTGGCGTTGTAAATTAGATAATTCAACGACATCACCATCGACAATGCCAATTTTACCAATACCGCATGCTGCTAAATAGAGTAGCGTTGCGGATCCCAAACCACCCGCACCGATGCACAATATTTTCGCCTGTTGTAATTTTTTTTCTCCTTGCAATCCTATAACGGGTAGTTGCCGCCTATAACGTTGCAATAGTTTCTGTTCCATTTTTAGCCACCTACCAGTGCGGTGATTAAGTTAATGCTTGCCTCACGTGGTAATTCGTCATCGTGATCTAGATAACGCGCATCTTCACCATTGATATAGATAATAATATAGGAGCTAATATCGCCTTGGTTATCAAATATTACAGTGTTAAGTTTTGGATATTGTGTGACCAATGCGCTCAATAATGTTTTTATTGAATAAGCGCCATTAAGTTTAACAACAGCTTGTTGCTCACAAAAAGGTTGTAAAGCAACGGGAAGAGTAATAGTTATCATAATTATTTAGCTAAACGGTATAAGAGTGGTAAACAACATAAGTATACAATAGTGACAGCAAATGTTATCAAGGCAATGCTAATAAAAGCGTGGTAATACAAACTGCTTCCGGCATAGAGTGAAAAATTATTGGCAGCACTGAGCATGGCTAATTTACTACCAATATAGAACGAGATAGCAAGGGAGAAAAATAATACGCCCATCAGTGTGCCTTGTAATCTTTCAGGCGCAAGATACGTCACTGCCGACATCATGCTCGGCATAATATACAGCTCACCTGCACCGAGCACAAAATTACCAATGATAATGTTGAGTAGTGGGTAATTGAATCCTGGCCAAGCTGTGCTGTAGGCTGCTAATGAAAACAATAAAAAACTTGCGCCAGCCAATAATAATCCAATGAGAATTCTCTTTATTAATACACGCATATCTGCATGCTGCTGAATTCGGTGATTCCAAAACCAAGTAATCACAGGGGCAATTATGATGATAGCTATGGGTTGTAACGAGGCAAAAGCTTCAACAGGAATTTTCCAGCCTAGTAAATGCGTGTCAACATGGCGGACAATAAACAGCATTAGGGAGCTGCCAGTTTGTGCGGCACAAGCAAAATACAAAATCATGAACAACATACAGATTAATAATAGGGTTAATTTTTTACGTTGTGTTGAGGGTGAATAATAGGCAATAGCTGCCATGGCCAATATAACGATGCCAGCAATAATTTTCAATGCGTATTGAAAGAGATTAGGTGAGAAAAATAGCAAGGTAACAATAGCGATGCTTACCACGCTAATTAATAATAAGGTGGTCAATTTAAGCCATTGTTGCCAAGAAGAAGTCATCAATGATGTATGGTTGTAAGCCTGTTTTTTGCGTAGTAATAATACAATAAAACTTAATGTTATCATTGCTGCACTGGTTAAGAAACCATATAGCCAACCACAGTTCACCGCTATAATACCATAGCAAATAGGACCTACGATACCACCTAAATTCATTCCCATATAAAAA
>JAESTO010000085.1 GCA_016763565.1 Gammaproteobacteria bacterium
CATTTGATTTTTGGGGCGGTTTACAAGCGGCAGTTATGTCAGTGCCTAATAACCTTAGCCAGCTTAGTGATGCATTTAGTAATCCAATTTTAGCGAGTGCACCATCACATAAAGTGAATGAAGGTGTGTATGGCGTCATGCATCATTATTTTACTGAACAGGCCGGTGTGTTTGCTTTTTTATTATTTTTACTGCTGTATTTTCCTTGTATTTCAACTATGGCTGTCATGAAACGTGAAATTGGTGCACGTTGGGCCTATTTTTCCATGGCCTGGACTACCGGTTTAGCTTATGGTGCTGCCGTGATATTTTACCAAGCGGCTACATGGCTGGCGCACCCTTGGATTTCATCCTCATGGATAATAGCCATGTTAATGCTATTGGGGGCTGTGATTGTTTATATGCGCCATCGTGCTAAACATCTGCCACCTGCTAGACGTGTTATCCCTATTCAGCAAATTGGTTAAGAGAAAATAGGTGATTCTATGCTAAAATTCTTGTCAATTCTACCTTTGTGCTGAGGAGCTAATTATGTCGATTGACGCGGTATTAAAAACTATTGCAGATAAACAAATTAAATTTGTTGACTTACGTTTTACTGACAGCAAGGGAAAAGAACAACATATTTCTATGCCGGCATCCATTGTGGATAAGGAATTTTTTCAAGAAGGCCAAATGTTTGATGGCTCATCAATTGCTGGCTGGAAGAGTATCAATCAGTCTGACATGATTTTAATGCCTGATGTTGAAACCGCGGTCATTGATCCCTTTTTTGCCGAGCTTACTTTACTCATACGTTGCGACATTGTTGAACCTTCAACCATGATGGATTATGAACGAGATCCACGCACGCTTGCCAAGCGTGCACAAGAATATTTAAAATCAACGGGGATTGCGGATACTTGCTATGTGGGCCCCGAACCGGAATTTTTCTTATTTGATGATGTGCGTTGGCAAGTTGATATGAAAGGAGTGGCGTATTACATTGATTCTGAAGAAGCAGCGTGGAATTCAGCCAAGCAATATGAGCAAGGAAATATGGGACATCGTCCTGCTATTAAAGGTGGGTACTTTCCCGTGCCACCGGTTGATTCATCACAAGATATTCGCTCAGCAATGTCAACCGTTATGGAAAAAATGGGCTTGCACGTTGAAGCACATCACCATGAAGTGGCAACGGCTAATCAAAACGAAATTTCTACACGATACAATAGCTTAGTTAAAAAAGCTGATGAATTACAAATATTAAAATATGTCGTGCATAATGTTGCTAAAGCCTACGGAAAAACCGCAACGTTTATGCCAAAGCCAGTAGTTAATGATAACGGCAATGGCATGCATTGCCACCAATCCTTGAGCAAAGCCGGTAAAAATATTTTTTCTGGCAATAAGTATGGCGGCCTATCGGAAGAAGCATTATATTATATAGGGGGCATTATCAAACATGCTCGAGCCTTAAATGCCTTTACGAATCCCTCAACCAATAGCTATAAACGTTTAGTGCCTGGCTTTGAAGCACCGGTAATGTTGGCTTATTCTGCACGTAATCGTTCCGCATCGATTCGTATTCCTTATGTGACCAATCCGAAAGGGCGACGTATCGAAGTGCGGTTTCCTGATGCAATGGCCAATCCTTATTTGGCTTTTTCAGCGATGTTGATGGCAGGTATTGATGGTATTTTAAATAAAATTCATCCCGGTGAAGCGATGGATAAAGATTTATATGACTTACCGGTTGAAGAAGCGCGTGATATCCCTACCGTGTGTTCCTCATTAGAACAAGCATTACAAGCTTTGCAACAAGATAGAGAATTTTTAAAACAAGGTGGTGTATTTAGCGATGATGTACTCGATGCCTATATAGAACTTAAAATGGCCGAAGTAACACGTCTGCAGATGACTACGCACCCAGTAGCGTTTGATATGTATTATAGCTTGTAAATAATTTATTTCGCGATATGCGCCGAATCATATTTTGTACTTTTATTCTATTAATGACAGTGATTCATGCTGCAATTTATAAGTCAGTTGATCAACACCGTCATATTACCTTCTCTGATCAACAGCAACTAAGTGCAACGATTGTTCATCTACATGAGCCACAAATTATCCCTAGTAACGTCAAATCTATTCGGCAACAACCGCACATAACAAAACAAGCACTACGCATAAAACAAAAAAAAATAACTAAAATAATTGTAACCATTACACAACCCAAAAATGGTACTAATATCTACCGAACAGCTAACCCCATTCGTATTGTTGCGACAATGCAACCTGGCTTGCAAAAAGGGCAAACTGCAGTACTATATAATGGCAGTAAAAAAATTGCAGCATTATCAGGGCCACAAAAAAATTTGCAATTTATAACTTATGAATTACATCCAGGTAAGCACGCGTTGCGTATTAAAATAATTAACTTATCACAACATATGATTGCTCAAAGTTCACCCGTACATATTCATTTGTACCAATTGATAAAAAGGGTACAATAGTCAAGCTTAAAAATGAGTAACTGTGGTATGATTATACAAAATAAACAGATAATTCATCATATGACTCAAAACAATATGCTTAATCAGGCGGTAATCTATTTTGACCAGCATAAGCAATTGCGTTTTGATGCCCCTTATCGTAGCAAAACACTGCTATATTTGGCCGGTTTATTTGCTGATCAACACGATCAACTAAAGCAAGTTTACCTTGCAAACAGTGCCGTGGGTTTAGATTTATGTGAACAATTTTTTAATCAGTTACACTATCTGCGTAGCGTGCAACGTGAAATTAGACGTCCCTTAGCTTTTATTTTTCAAGAGCCAACACTGCATCCAACTAATCATTATTTATTTGCTTTATTGCAGCAAGATAACTTAATTATTATTGATCCACAAGGATTAACGAAAAAAACTATTAATAACGATGTATTTAATAAAGCCCTTGCTAATGCGCAACGTAAGGGACTGATTAAAACGATTTTTTTTTCCAACACTAAATTACAACATGATAAACAGCAATCACCATCCTGTGGCCCTATTTGTATAGAATTACTCAAGAGTTTTTTGCAAGCAAGTAGCCATGATATAGCGCAAGGCTTATCTCGTTATAGTACATCATCGCTGCAAAGCGGGTTGCGTTACAACATCGTTAATATTGCGACGTTACTGACTGATTCATTAAAAAATATTAGTCCATTAAATTATCAAGTGCGTATGATGGCAATAAGAAAATCCCATCGCTGTGCTTTAACATTTTTTGAGAAAAATTTGACGGTGCAACAACAGAATCAACAATTCAAAAAGTGGTTAAATCCACCTTATCAATTATTGATTTAGTTAATTTTTTCTTTGCTAGAGGGGTGGTTTGGATTCGATATTTATTTTATCGTCTGTGCCCAAGGGCTATTTTTTGTTGATTGTCATCTTTCTTCGTAGCGTTGTCTGTCTTTAGAACAGACAACGCGTCATACTAGCACATCACATGTGGATGAAAAGAGGGTCAATATAATCCTAACTGCAATTTGGCCGCTTCACTCATACGATCTTGCGTCCATGGCGGATCCCACACTAATTCAACGGTTGCTTCATCAACGCCATCAACACTCAACACATTGCGTTCAACCATACCTGGAATGGTGTGGGCAACAGGACAACCGGGTGTTGTTAATGTCATTTTTACGTCAACGCAACTATTTTCATTAAC
>JAESTO010000086.1 GCA_016763565.1 Gammaproteobacteria bacterium
ACATAAAAAAACGTATCGTCTTCAAGTTGCCGATTACGATGGCTATAACGCTCGCACCATTTTGACATCGAGCCAACCTATTATGTCGCCCGTCTGGTCGCCAAATGGCAAACACATTGCCTATGTATCTTTTGAAAGTGGGCAAGCGGTTATTTATAGCAATCATTTAGCGACGGGTAAACGACGGGTAATTAGTCATTATCCTGGTCTTAACAATGCACCAGCTTGGTCGCCCAACGGTAAACGAATAGCATTAGTATTATCAATATCAGGTTCACCGAAAATTTATATAAAAAATTTACAGACGGGGAAACTCACACAAATTACCCACGGTTTATCCATTGACACTGAGCCTGCTTGGTCACCGAATGGTAAATCATTACTGTTTACGTCCAATCGGGGTGGTTCGCCACAAATCTATCAAGTGAATATCAACAGTAATAAAATACAGCGCATTACCTTCTCAGGGACTTATAATGCGCGACCCTCCTTTATGCCCAATGGTAAGGCTGTTGTGGTATTGCATCATGGTACACAAGGGACTTATGGTATTGCGCTGCAAAATCTGGCGACAGAACAATTGCAAGTGCTTACTCAATCAGAGTATGATCAGTCACCTAGCGTAGCACCTAATGGCCAATTGATTATTTACAGTTTGAAAAATACGGATAATCGTTTTGTCTTAGCTATCGTGTCACGTAATGGACAGATAAAGTTACGTTTGCCAACGCAGGACGGAAGTGTGCGTGAACCTGCTTGGTCACCTTTGTTAAGATATAAAACGTAAAGAGATAAACTCAATGAAATTTTTTTTAGTTATTTTTATAGTGGCTAACCTTAGTGCTTGTGCAACCAGCAATCCGCAAGATCGCAATGTGCATTTTTATGGCGCAGCGTCTAATACTTACAACCAGGCAAATGTTGGTTTAAGCCTTAATGTTTAAAAAATGAATAATGCTATAATTCGCCGATAGGCCTACAAATTTTTACAAAAAAACGGACTATTTTAGTCGGTGTTACTATTGAGCGAACAGCGACATAATGTCGTTGAATAACGGGCAATTCCGCCAAGACAAACATGATCAATAACTTTCTGAGAGGAACTATGACACAACATGCACAACAAGCAGCTGAATTTATTCACGCTAAAGTCAAAAATTTTTCACCTAAAATTGGTGTAGTATTGGGCTCTGGATTAGGTGGTTTCACTGAGCAACTCACCGATAAGACAACGATTCCTTATCAAGAATTACCCGGGTTTCCTCATCATAAGGGTGTTGCTGGCCATGCCGGTGAATTGGTGCTAGGCAAACTGAATGGTACGCCCCTTGTTTGCTTGCGTGGTCGCGCACATTATTATGAAGGTTATGATAATGGCACCATTCAAACGTTAATCCGCACCCTTAAATTATTAGGTTGTGAATCACTTATTGTTACCAATGCATCGGGTTCCTTAAATGAAGGTGTTAGTCCCGGTAGCCTAATGACTATCAGCGATCACCTTAATTTTCAATTTAACAATCCATTAGTTGGTCATAATGACCCACAATTTGGTGAGCGTTTTGTGCCATTAAATGATGCCTATGATCATGATTTACGTCAACAAGTACATCGTCTAGCTGATGAACTAAACATTCATTTACATGAAGGTGTTTACATTGGCGTGTTAGGGCCAACGTATGAAACTCCCGCAGAAATTCGCGCTTACCGTATGCTAGGCGCAGATGCCGTTGGTATGTCGACTATTCCCGATGTTATTGTTGCGCGACATTGTGGAATGAAAGTGTTGGCTATTGCTGTTATTTGTAATTACGCAGCAGGCATGGTTGATATTGCACCCAGTCATCAAGAAGTATTAGAAAATGCTAGTCAAGCGGCTAAAAATTTGCAAATACTTATCGCTGGTTTTATTAGTCGTATTGCTGAATGAAAAAACTGGTGATTGCTACGCGACAAAGTCGCTTAGCATTGTGGCAAGCTAATTATATTAAACAGCAATTGCAACAACATTATCCACTGTTAGTCATTGAGCTAATGGGCATTACTACGGAAGGTGATAAAAGGCTTGATCAATCATTGGCGAAAATTGGTGGCAAAGGTTTATTTTTAAAAGAATTACAAACAGCGTTATTAACAGGTGATGCAGATATTGCTGTTCATTCAATGAAAGATGTGCCGATGGCGTTACCAAAAGAACTAGAACTTGCCAGTATTTGTCAACGAGCCAATCCCTATGACGTATTTGTTTCATCACAATATGCGTGTTTTGAACAGCTACCGGTGAATGCCATTGTTGGCACTTCGAGCATGCGTCGCCAAGCGCAATTATTAGCCTTACGCCCAGATTTAACGATAAAAATGTTACGCGGCAATATCGATACTCGCTTAACAAAATTGCAAGAGGCACATTATGACGCGATTATTCTAGCGGCAGCTGGTTTAGAACGATTACAATTAACAGCGCAGACGCAACATCATTTTACTTTGCAACAAATGTTACCCGCTGTTGCTCAAGGTGCTTTAGGCATAGAGTGTTGCCGAGATAATGTCGCAGTTAAACATATTATTGCTTGTTTACATGATCGCAATACGGCGCTGTGCATTGGTCAAGAAAGATCATTCGTGCAAACCTTACAAGGTGATTGCCATTCACCGATTGGTGTTTATGCCAATATACACAACCAACAATTATTATTACAAGGGATGGTTGCCAGTATCGATGGTAAAACCATACTACGTGATGAAATTACTGGCGAATGCTCACAACAGTTAGGTCGTATCTTAGCAGAAAAATTAATTCATCAAGGTGCGCAAGAAATTTTACAAAGTCTGCCACTGCATTAGCAGTTTAAACAGATAAACGCATGGTGGGTGATTCATGCACTTTACACGTTTTATATTGTTTTTGCCGGATCATTTGTTTAACTTGTTGATGGATAAGGAATTTTTATGTGGTTATATGTCGATACTTTAAGGCCCGTGGCTGCCAGCCATCGGTTTAAGCCGATGCCTTATTTTTATTGGAATATAAAGAGTGAAAATTAATTTATCTGGCCTAACCGTATTGGTTACACGTCCTAAACATCAAGCACAAACTCTGTGTGATAAATTACTTAGCGTTCAGGCTACGCCAATTTTATTTCCTACCTTAGAAATTTCGTATGTCATTGATAAGCCACCCATAGCCGCAGCCATACAACAATTACCACAGACTGATTGGGTGATTTTTACTAGTGCCAATGCCGTTACGGGTATGCTTGTGGCACAACCTTTAGCTTGGCAGGCTTTATCAACGCATGCCAACATTATTGCTATTGGTACAGGTACACAAGTAGCATTAACAGAAAATGATCTTGTTGTGGATTTGCTACCACAAATTGCAAATAGTACAGGCTTGCTAGCATTGCCGCAACTGCAACATATCGCCGACCAAACGATTATTATCTTTTCTGGTGAAGGTGGTCGTCAAGAATTATTTACTGCCTTGCAACAACGCCAAGCACACGTCACAAAAGTGGCCACTTATCGGCGTGTATTGCCACAAGCGGATCAACAATATTTGCTCGAACATTTTTCAAATATCGATGTCATAATTAGTACCAGTGGTGAAGGATTACAAAATTTAATGTTGCTCATTGATGAACATTATCAATCATTATTATTACAATGTCCACTGTTAGTGGTGAGTAAGAATATGTTACACTTAGCACGGAACATTGGCTTTAAAGACGTCATGCTGGCTAAACATGCGGGTGACCGAGCTGTTCTAGCGGCACTACACATCTGGCAAGAAGGAAACAATGAGCAAACAAACCAAGCAAATAACAGACCAGCCTAGCAAGGCGGCGGCCAAAAATTATTCTTCATTATTTTCAATCGTATTATTTATCCTAGTGTTAATCGTGGTTTTTGCTGGGGGTGGTTGGTTAACTTATCATAACCAGCAGCAACAGCGGTTATTGAGCACGTTGCAACAACAGCTACAAAATAATAACGTTGCACTACAGACTTTACAGCAACAAACAAAAATCTCCTTAAATCAAATTGATCATCAGCTACAAACATTAAATCAACAACGGGATAATAACCAACTTTGGGTGTTAACTAACGCCGCTCAGTTAACACGTTTGGCGATTTATTATTTAACCATAGAAAAAAACACGGTTACGTCTACAGCTTTATTAACAACGGCTGATAAACGCATTGCCATGCTAAACGAACCTAGCTTCATTAATATACGTAATGCGCTTGCTGATAATATCGCTAAATTAAAAGCTGTGCCTGCCATTGATACAGATAGTTTAATCGCGCAACTCATCGCGTTAAGTAATCAAGTAACACGGTTGCCTTTTTTAATAACGCAATCATCAGCAACGACTTCGCAAACTGCACCCCTGAATAAGGGGACCGTGTGGCAAAAAACATGGCGACAATTGCAAAAAATATTTATTATTCGTCATGCGTCAAAAAATTTTATGCCGATAGTATCGGCTGATCAACAAGTGTTACTGCGTCAACACATGATGGCATTACTTAGTCAAGTACAATGGGCAATATTGCATCGTCAACAAAAAATTTATCTCGCCAGTTTGCAACAAGCGCAACAGCTGATTAAACAGCATTTTTCTCAACAGCAACCGACAACAACTGCCGTCCTTAACACATTGCAAACACTGAAACATATGAATATTGCACCCACCATGCCTGATATTAGCTCGGCGCTGCATGCTATTGAAAAAGCGCAGTAATTTACTATGAAACGTTTTATAATTTTATTAATTACCTTAGTGGTTGCGATTATTTTAGGTTTATGGATTAAACAAAATCCTGGGGCAGTTTATATTGTCCTACCAACATTAACTATCCAAGCACCATTATGGTTCGCAATTATTGCTGTGGTGGTATTATTTATTATCATGGGCAGTTTATTAAGACTCATCAAGTTACCCAGTCAATGGCGGCGATGGTTACGGCGACGCAAACAACAAAAAACACAGCGACAAAGCTATCAGGGATTTCTTGCCTTACTTGAAGGTCAGTGGCGCAAAGCTAATAAACAATTATTACGCAGTAGTAAACATCATGCCTATCCATTATTAAATTACTTAGCTTTAGCCTTTATCGCGCAACAACAAGGTAGTCAACAACAACGCGATGATTACTTGCAACAAGCCTATCGCAGTGCGCCTCAAATAGAATTAATTGTGGGCCTTACCCAAGCACGCTTACAGTTACAACAACTGCAATATGAACAAGCATTGGCAACTAGCCAATCCTTAATAGAAAAGCACCCTAAACACCCAGCATTATTAGCATTATTAAAAACAATTTATATTACTCTGCAAGATTGGTCGGCATTAGAGAATCTCTTACCGATATTGCAACACAAAAAATTATTGGTAAATGATGAACTAACCCGTTTGCAAGAAAAAATCTATCATGCTGCATTAAATGCAACACAAGATATTACCGTATTAAATCAAACGTGGAAAATTGTCCCTAAAGCAGTGCAACAACAATTGCCTATTACGAAGTTGTACATTAAAAAATTAATGTCATTACAGCAAGATGAGCAAGTAGAACACCTCATTAGACATTGGCTTAAAAAACACTGGGATAATGAATTGATTGCCTGGTATGGTGAGATAAACCATACTGATAGTAAAAATTCACTACGTGTTGCCCAAGCTTGGTTAAAGCAATATGGGCAACAAGCGCCCTTGTTGCATACCCTTGGCCAGCTATGTATGCACAAGCAGTTATGGGGGCAAGCCCGCGATTATTTTTTAGCAGCTATTGCTGAACAAGCTAATGCTAAGTTTTATGCTGGTTTGGCGCGGGCTTACCATGAATTAGACGAACAAGAAAAGGCAGCAGCGTGTTATCGACAAGGATTACTGTTAGCTACTTAAAGATTTTTCACAGTAACAGATTTCGATGCGTCCCATAATTTCGAAGGTGCTTTGTAGGGTTTTGCTGACCAGGTTACTTTTTTGCAGCTACTCACGCTAGTGAAGCAACGCGGGCCAGATAACGTTGGTAAACCCTCATAATGTTTTACAATTTCGGCAAATCCACAAAAAATGCCTCGTGGTTTGTACCTTCCCTTGCTTGATTTTACCCATTTTTCTGATATAAAAAGACGATTTGAGCATAGCAATAAAATTATATAATAAATTTGTCGTATACACTTTGCACGTGATTTATGTTTATATTTATCACCAATGTTTTCTTTTATGTCTGAAATAGCGTTATTGATAATCATCTGTTGCTTTGTTGCGCAGGGTTTGCTGACAAGTGCCTGTCGATGGTTGCAAAATGGATGCTTACCAGACGATAGGCTGTTGCAAGGTTTAACCCCACTCATCTTTTTTTCAACGCTTTGAATAATGCCAACTATGTTATAAATCGTGCGCGGTACTGGGAAATTAGCGTACGCTGTATTCGTTATAGTATAGCGGCTTCTATGGCGATAGGTACTCATTTTTGCACCGTGTAAGGCCGGCCAGCCTTTTACAAAAGTTGCATAGCTAATTAAATGGTGGATATATCTAATACGGTTTTTTAAAAAAAGAAACGCAGCATACTGATAGTATTTGCCTTGTTTATGTTTCAGTAATGACTCGGGTTTCTGATAAAAAGCCTCAGTGCCCTGGGTGAATGTTTCGATGGACGAAATATTCCTTTGATGATTAGCTGCGCGCTGACAGGCTTGATGGAATATTCTGAGGTTACGCTCATTTGATGTTATTAATTTTTTCATACTCATTGCTCCCACTATGTTATTTTTTATGTTTAATTTGATTCTTATTAAATAGGATAGACGAATTGTATAGGAAAAACAAAAAAAGGCAAGGTTTTTCTCAAATTGATTGATATAAAGTTAACAAAGCGCTACCTTTGCCTCTGTTTTAAACGGCCCAATCACCCTGATTTTGAAGGTAGGTGATTAAAAAAGCGCATGTTGCCTCGATGGATGCTGAATCCTCATTTTCGTGGAAATAGCAGGCGTGCTTAATAAAAAATAATCTTGCGTTACCCCCCCTTCTTCAGTAACATCTCGACACTTATTATCTAATCAACCAGGTAACCCTTATGATCACTTCTCAACAACGCGCTAATGCTATTCGGGCATTGAGTATGGATGCGGTACAACAAGCAAAATCGGGTCATCCTGGTGCACCGATGGGTATGGCAGATATTGCTGAAGTTTTGTGGCATGGCATACTATGCCATAATCCGGCCAATCCTCATTGGTTAAATCGTGACCGTTTTGTTTTGTCTAATGGCCATGCATCAATGTTGTTGTATTCATTGCTGCATTTGAGTGGTTATGATGTCAGTATTGATGATATTAAAAATTTTCGGCAATTACATTCAGCAACACCGGGTCATCCTGAATATGGTTATACCCCCGGCATAGAAACTACCACCGGTCCGTTGGGTCAGGGTATTGCTAATGCAGTGGGGATGGCGTTAGCTGAAAAATTATTGGCGACGCAATTTAATCGCGAAGCATTTAAGGTTATCGATCATTACACCTATTGCTTTCTTGGTGACGGTTGTATGATGGAAGGTATTTCTCACGAAGTATGCTCCTTTGCTGGTACGTTGCAATTAGGTAAATTAATTGCGCTATGGGATGACAATAATATTTCAATTGATGGTAATGTGACACCGTGGTTTAATGAAGATACACCTAAACGCTTTGAAGCTTACGGCTGGCAAGTGATTCGCGATATTGATGGCCATGATCCACACGCTATTAAGCAAGCCTTGTTAATGGCACAGCAAGAAAAAAACAAACCGAGTTTATTATGTTGTAAAACCACTATTGGTTTTGGTGCCCCCAATTTAGCAGGCACGGCTAAAACCCATGGTTCGCCGTTAGGCGAACAAGAGATAGCTGCTGCCCGCCAACAATTGCAGTGGCCACATCCTCCGTTTGTCATTCCTCAAGAGATTGCCGATAGTTGGAACCGTGTTGATCAAGGCGAGAAGTATGAGGCCGATTGGAATGAATTATTTATTCACTATGCTGAGCAATATCCTGATTTGGCTAAAACCTTGACGCGCCGTATGGTTGGCGAGCTGGTTGACGATTGGCAAGCAGGCTTACAGCAAACTATTCAGCAATGGCAAGCAGAAGATAATAGTGTGGCAACACGTAAAGCGTCATTACTGTGTTTAAATCAATTATTGCCAAAAATACCTGAATTGCTTGGTGGCTCGGCTGATTTAACCGGTTCAAACAATACCAATTGGCAACAGGCAAAAATGATTAAGGCCGATCAATTTGATGGTGATTATCTTCATTATGGTGTGCGTGAATTTGGCATGTCAGCTATCATGAATGGCATTGCTTTGCATGGTGGTTTTATTCCTTTTGGTGGAACGTTCTTAACCTTCAGTGATTATGCGCGTAATGCGGTGCGTATGGCAGCGCTGATGAAGCAGCGGGTAATTTTTGTGTATAGCCATGATTCCATTGGTTTAGGTGAAGATGGTCCTACGCATCAACCGATTGAACATGCTGCTATGTTACGCTTAACGCCTAATTTAAATGTGTGGCGACCTGGTGATGCGGTGGAAACAGCCGTTGCTTGGCAACAAGCCATTTTATCGCAACAAACACCTTCTTGTCTATTGTTGACACGGCAAAACATTCCAAATCAACCCCGATCACCTGCGGTGCTAGAGCATGTTCAACGTGGTGGCTATGTATTGCTTGACAGTGATGTGACGCCTGAGATTATTTTAATTGCTACCGGTTCGGAAGTGCAATTAGCTATGGCAGCAGCGCAACAGTGTGGGGGCTATGATATTCGCGTGGTTTCGATGCCATGTACCGATGTTTTTGATCAGCAGGACGCTAACTATCGTGAGCAAGTCTTGCCTGCCAATATAACGAAACGTATTGCGATAGAAGCAGGTGCTGTCGATTATTGGTATAAATATGTTGGCTTACACGGTAGAATACTTGGTTTACAGTGCTATGGTGCATCAGCGCCCGCTGAAGAATTATTTGAACATTTTGGTTTAACGGTTAAACACCTTGTTAAGGCAATAAAAGAATTATTTGGAGAAACACGATGACAATTAACGTTGCTATTAATGGTTATGGCCGCATTGGCCGTAATATATTACGCGCCCTGTATGAATCACAGCGCGAAAAAGATATTCGCATCGTGGCGATTAACGATTTAGGTAATATTGATACGTCTGCGCATTTAACACAATACGATAGTACCCATGGAAAATTTCCTGGCACGGTTGGGGTGCGTGACGGTAGCTTAATCATTAATGGTGATGAAATTAACATGTTTTCACAACGTGATCCGTTGCAATTACCTTGGGGTGATTTGCACGTTGATGTTGTTTATGAATGTACTGGTATTTTCGCCAGCAAAGAAAAAGCTGTGGTGCATTTAAATGCGGGTGCAAAAAAAGTATTAATTTCAGCGCCTGCAGGTGGCGATGTAACAACCATTGTTTATGGTGTGAATCATCAAATCTTAAGTCAAAATGACACCATTGTCTCCAATGCTTCCTGTACCACCAATTGTTTAGCACCGATAGCTAAGCCATTACATGATCATTTAGGCATAGAAAATGGCCTAATGACCACCATACACGCCTATACTAATGACCAAGTGTTAGCCGATGTATCTCATCCAGATGTACGTCGTGCACGTTCGGCAACACAATCAATGATTCCCACTAAAACGGGCGCTGCTGCTGCGGTGGGATTAGTGCTGCCTGAGCTTGCTGGAAAACTGGATGGCTTTGCCATGCGTGTACCAACAATTAACGTGTCAGTTGTCGATTTAACTTTTTTGGCAAAGCGCGATACAACCGTTGATGAGGTTAATCAAATTATAAAAACAGCGGCTGATGGTAGCTTGAATGGTATATTGGCTTATAACACCGCACCATTAGTTTCGATTGATTTTAATCATTGTCCGGCATCATCAACGTTTGATGCTACGCAAACTAAAGTCATTGGTCGTACGGTCAAAGTGTTATCGTGGTATGACAATGAATGGGGTTTTTCTAATCGTATGCTTGATACTTCTTTAGCAATGATGAATGCCGAGTGACTATTTTATACATGAAGGATATCGATCTTCGCGGCAAGCGCGTGTTGATCCGTGAAGATTTAAATGTGCCGTTACACCACGGTGCCATTACTAGCGACATGCGTATTCGTGCTGCTTTACCGACCATTCAACTAGCCTTAGAACAAGGTGCGGCAGTGATCATCCTGTCACATTTAGGTCGGCCACCAGAAGGACAGTATTCACAAAAATTTTCGCTAATACCTGTTGCACAACGCTTAAGTGTGTTATTACATAAACCGGTGCGCTGTGAAAAAAATTGGTTGCAGGGTGTCACTATTCAAAGTGGTGAAATTGTTTTATGTGAAAATGTTCGCTTTAATACGGGTGAAGAAGCCAATGATGATGCGCTAGCTAAAACGATGGCTTCATTGTGTGATGTGTTTGTTATGGATGCTTTTGCTACGGCGCATCGCGCGCAGGCATCTACTCATGGTGTAGCTAAATTTGCCCCACAAGCTTGCGCAGGGCCATTGCTAGTAGCCGAATTAGATGCTCTCACTAAAGCGTTGCAACAACCTGATAAACCCTTGCTTGCGATTGTCGGTGGTTCTAA
>JAESTO010000087.1 GCA_016763565.1 Gammaproteobacteria bacterium
AATATCGTCATTGTTTAGCCAGAGCTCTTGCGCACGTAATAATAATTCAGAAAAATCGACTAATCCCCCACGATCACATGCTTTTTCATACGCTTGATAAACTTTCAGCATGGTTTCGGCGCTAAAATCGCCACGTGGTTCAATATGCTTGGCACGAAAGCCCTGTTCTTTTTGATGATTAATATACCATTGTGCTTGCTTAGGTGGCCATTGTTTTTCATCAAGATGTAAATCTTTTAACACACGACGCACTAAGCGATATTGATCATCGGCATCTAAAATTTGAAATCCTTCCATTAATCCTGCAGCCTGCCAATGACGTCTTAACAATTTATGCGCGATACCGTGAAAAGTGCCAATCCACATACTATTAACACGACCATAATCCTCTGTTGAGGCCTGTTGGGACAGTGTTCTCTCAACACGGCCACGCATTTCTGCTGAGGCTTTATTAGTAAAGGTCACCGCTAAAATACTCATCGGTGAAGCACGCTCGACTTCAATCAACCAAGCAATACGTTGTGTCAACACTTTAGTTTTACCGCTACCTGCGCCTGCCAAAATGAGTAAATGACCCAGCGGTGCAGAAACAGCTTCTCGTTGCGCCGCGTTTAATTCGTTTAATAGATGATGGGAATGGTCCATATAATAATTATTTGCTTTTCGCTTTGTTAATTAAAAAATTCACAACCGCCATTAGGCGTTGTGGGTTACCTTTTGCCATACCTAAATCAGTTTTGTATTTGCCATTAATAACCAATGTCGGTATTTCATATACTTTATATTTTTGCATTAAAACATCGGCTTGTTTCAATTGTGCGGTGATTGATGGTGACGTTTTAAACGCTTCTGCAAAAATTGCTGGTTTAATACCCTGTTGTGCAAATAATGCGGCTAGTGCTTGCTCAGTTTGCAAGGGTTTACGTTGTTTATGAATCATATCAAACATGACTGGCACAATTTTATTGTCAATAGCATAGGCTTTGGCAATGTAATAGGCTTTAGCATACACCAACCATTCGCGATGATAAACTAACGGCACACGCTTAAACGTCACATAGCTCGGTTTGTTTTTTAACCACCGCTCAACGGCTGGTTCTGCATGAAAGCACGCCGGGCAACCTGGGTTAAAAAATTCAATGACGTGAACCTTCGTACCGGTGAAGGCTGTTGTGCTCAAAATTTGATAATCTTTACCTACGACAAAATTAGCGGTGGCGGCAAACAGGCTTAAAGACAATAAACAGCCGATAATAACTGACAAAAATTTGCGCATAAGTTTCTCCTGAAATTCAATACGCAGATTATACCGGGAAATAGAACATTGGCTCCCTGTAAATAGTGATTTTTTATAAAAAAAGTTACAATGCGTGCCATTGCAAATCGCAATCGGTGACATGAATACACTCACTGAGAATAATACTATTCGTGTTCAAGCAAATAATGCTAAAAAGGTTGAAAATATCGGCAGCGGCACTGTAAAATACAGTCTAAAAATATAGGTTAAAATTTTTCGTTACATATTAATTGAGGAGTGTCTCTTTGTCTAAAAATTACAGCGCCCAAGATATTGAAGTATTAAGTGGTTTAGAACCAGTGCAACGCCGCCCTGGCATGTACACAGATACGTCTCGCCCCAATCACCTTGCCCAAGAAGCGATTGACAACAGTGTTGACGAAGCGCTTGCTGGCCACGCAACACAGATTGACGTCACGATTTTTAGCGATGGCTCGATTGAAATTATCGATGATGGCCGCGGTATGCCTGTCGATAAACATCCTAAACACAAGATTCCTGGCATTGAATTGATCCTTACTCGCTTACATGCTGGTGGTAAATTCTCTAATAAAAATTATCAATTTGCAGGTGGCCTGCACGGCGTGGGTATTTCTGTAGTGAATGCACTGTCTGAAAAACTAGAGGTGCGTAGTAAGCGTGATGGCAAAGAGTACCAAATGCTATTTGCACATGGCAAAAAAACCAGTGAACTCAAACAAATCAATACCCTCGCTAAACGCAATACCGGTACCACCATTCGTTTTTGGCCAGACGCCCGTTATTTTGATTCAGTAAAATTTTCTATTCCACCATTGCTACACGTCTTACGTGCCAAAGCTGTGCTATGCCCTGGTTTACGCATTAATTTTCGTGACGAAAAATCCAATGAAACACATAGTTGGCAATACACGGGTGGCTTAAGCGATTACTTAATGGAAACCTTGTCTGAAGAAGAATCCATTCCGAATGAAGCCTTTACGGGGTCGCTTGCAGCAGAGCAGGAAGCCGCTGACTGGGCCGTGATCTGGATACCGGAAAACAGTGGTGAAGGTATACATGAAAGCTATGTCAATTTAATTCCAACAATCCAAGGCGGCACACATGTGAATGGTTTTCGTACGGGGCTACTAGACGCCTTACGTGAGTTTTGTGAACTGCATAATTTATTGCCACGTGGCATCAAACTCAGCTCAGAAGATATTTGGGCACACTGCCATTATGTCTTGTCAGTAAAATTAGCTGATCCACAGTTTTCGGGTCAAACAAAAGAACGGTTAACCTCGCGCGAATGTGCAGCCTTTGTTTCAGGCATTGTCAAAGATACGTTTAGTTTATATATAAATCAGCATGTTGCCGTTGGTAAGCAACTCGCAGAATTAGTCATTAGCCAAGCACAAAGCCGTTTGAAACAAGCAAAAAAAATTACCCGTAAAAAAGTATCCGGCGGCCCAACCTTGCCTGGCAAACTGTCTGATTGCACCTCTCAAGATATTAAGCAAACTGAATTATTTTTAGTAGAAGGTGACTCCGCTGGCGGTTCAGCTAAGCAAGCACGTGATAAGAATTTTCAAGCTATCATGCCATTGCGTGGAAAAATTTTAAATACGTGGGAAGTTGATTCAAGCCAAGTGTTAGGCTCACAAGAAATTCACGATATTGCAGTTGCCTTAGGCATTGATCCCGGTGTCAGTGATTTGAAAAATTTACGGTACGGTAAAATATGCATTCTTGCTGACGCCGATTCCGATGGCCTGCACATTGCGACCTTATTATGCGCATTATTTTTAAAACATTTTCGTTCATTGGTGCAACACGGCCATGTCTTTGTGGCCATGCCACCACTGTATCGTATCGATATCGGCAAAGAAGTGTTTTATGCGCTAGATGAAAATGAGAAAGAAGGTGTGCTACGGCGCATTGACGCTGAAAAAAAATCAGGCAACATCAATGTTCAGCGCTTTAAAGGCCTGGGCGAAATGAACCCCATTCAATTGCGCGAAACAACGATGGATCCTGATACGCGCCGTTTAGTGCAATTAACACTTGATGATGAACAAAGCGCTAAGCAATTAATTGATATGCTGTTGGCAAAAAAACGGGCGGGCGATCGTAAATCTTGGCTGGAGTCTAAAGGTGATTTAGCAACGGTTTGATTACCATTAACAACAGCTGATGAAATTTTCACTACCTAGATAGACCTTATTTCATCCCTATCGCATGCCGCTATGCGCAAAATCAATTAACCGGTGCAAGGCAATATTTTGCCCCTACGCTTTTAACAACGCCACATTATCTCACCCGAAGTTGCGCACAAAGTCACAGCTATCCGTGATAGTTACCTAAAACGCAACACCTCAATTTAGCGCGTCATAAAACGCAACACAAAAAAAAGCCCGCATAAGCGGGCTTTTCTGATAGGCATTCTAGACTATTAGAATGTCACACCAAGTTGTAATTGACCAACATCATCTTTTATGCCGGTACCACCTTGGTCCTTATCGTAATCAACGTTGTGATCATATACGGCTTTAACTGTCACATATTTATTGACAGTAAAGTTATAGCCCACTTCGTAGCGTCTCTTAGGTAAATAGAAACCACCAAAGTCTACTCCGCTCCAAACGTTTACAGCATCGCCACTTTGTTGGTAGCTTAAGATGATTTTATTCGTGTGACCACCAAAAGCCTTAAACTTATAACCACCGGCAACATTCACTGCCCAAGGCTGTGCACCGTGAGAATCTTTGCTACCTGTGCTCAAATCAAGTTCATCAAAATTTGATGTTGCACTGACATAATCACCACGTAAGCTAAAATTAGCCACGCTTAAACCTAGATCAACCGATACCGCACCAACA
>JAESTO010000088.1 GCA_016763565.1 Gammaproteobacteria bacterium
AGCAAATAACGTTGTCATCGTATGGCCGACAAATTCCTGGCTATCTTTAGGATTATTTCGCAGCTCGGTTATCCCGTTGTGCATGCGTGTCAGCAATTGCTGTATGCCCATTGTCGCTGCAGAGTTGGCAAAAATGGATGGCGCTTGACTGCCCACTTCCACTAACTGCACTGCTAACTTGGCTTGCTCTATGACCTTGGCTACCGCCACTTCTTGCGCCACTTTATTAATAACAATCGCTCGATTCAAGGCATTTGGAATTTGTCGCAATGTTTGTATCACACTAGCATTGAGCAAAATTTTTGGTGGTGATACCGCATGCAAATTTTCAACTGAAATGGACGTTATTCCTTGCACTAAATTGGCCAGTTTTTTTTGCACACGCGCAGTTTGTTTTTTCACCGCATTGAGCAAACCAATTCCGGGAATCGATTGCTTTTTTCCACCAGGATAGGTGGTAATACGCTGGCTACCTACCACGGTTTCAATCCATCGCACGGCATCCATCGGTGTAGCAAAGGCATTGAGCAATCGTTTATTGCCCGGTGTTTTGGGTGGCGCACTTTGATTACCATAATCGCGCTTGCGACCGATTATCACGTTGTAACCGGCTAAGACTACATCACGGGTTAAATGAATTACCGGTTGGCCTTGGCCGCCCGCGTATAATTGCCCATGGCGGCTGATACCTTGCACCCATGGCACACCGTGCTTGCCTTGGTCTTGGCTCACTTGGCGTTTGGCCTGGTTGACATCACCGGCACTGCTGCCCAACATCCCCATTGTCGTCGCAGAAGAGCCCGCTAATGACATGTTGTATTTCCAATCATCACCCATACTCGCTTGCATCCAATTGTGATAGGGATTATCCCCATGGTCGATGTTAGCTACCATCGTTTGGCAGCTCTTAATCCCCATTTGAAGATCAAAGCGACCATGGGTAATACCGTCTTGCATGAGTTTATACAACGCAGGTTGAGCCTTAGCCAATTCATAAGCTGGCAATTCTTCAATCGCCCCGGTTGCACCGGTAATGACATTGGTTAACATCCGCTCAAAAGAGGCTTTGGCACTGTTAAGCGAATTGACAATGCTCATTTGTGGATTAAATACACCGCAGTTGTAACCTAAGCCGGTATTGCCCCGGACATCTAACACCAAATCAGTCGTGTTGGGAGCAAAGGGCAATGGGGCAACATCACCGCCACCAATGGAATAATACAGGCCGCCGGTATAGCCTGGAATTAAATTCTGTTTGAGATAGGTTTTTTTGGCATAGCCTGAATTTACCAATAAGAGTATGAGGCCAATAGAAAGCACTGTGAAAAAAATAGAACGTGTCATTACGTACTCCCCATAAATTGCCCATTGGTTTGAATACACCCGGCATAATGCCGCCAGAGCACCCACACATAATTACCTTGACCTTTATGGTATTGAGATTGCCCATAGCTGCTCATTTGTGCCAAATCATTGATGCCAAATACTGGCTTGGCATCAGTGGTCGCCACTGGATAAATTTCTTGAAATTTCACATCATCAAAATCGTTTTCATGACTTGCCCACACCGTGCAATTATTGCCGCACGACCCTGACGGCAACGGAAAATACACTCGCGTTTGTCCCGCATGTGTTGCAATATCGGCGGCACGTAACGCAAATACTGCCGCTGCTTTGTAATCACCTAATTGCGTCACATACCCGATACGTGGAAAAATACTGCCCCATTGGTCAAGCAAGCTGCCTTCAGTACGTACACCTGGTATCAAATAAGGCAAATGTAAAAGGTTACCCAAGGTTGGATTACGCCAAAAATAACTGTCTGCTAACGACGAGTAATAGGGTTGAAACGGCATAGCTTGGGTGCTAATAAAAAGCAATCCTAAGCGCGAAGCCAATAAACTCACCGCCGGATTGCCGATGACATCCACTTCCTTAAATTTTTGCATCATGTCATTGTCACTTCCCGCAGAAGCATTACCATAGCTTGGTGTTAAACCCGTCGCGCTACGGTAAACTGTGTTACCCATCAGCTTCATCAGTGGGTCAATCACTGTATTGGCAAACCACCAGGGATTTTGTCCATAGCCGTTGTAGACACTCACTACCGCATCCGGCAAGAAGTGATCGACCTTGAGCGTAGTTGTCATATAGGGGTAACCAAAATCAAATTTCAGCCAAAAACACACGCCCGTTACCTTGTAATTCAAAAAATTACCGAAGGGATTTTTTAATGCGGCGCCTAAGACGTTTTGACTAAT
Source organism: Gammaproteobacteria bacterium (assembly GCA_016763565.1). Next base: position 2,262 of record JAESTO010000088.1, read on the forward strand.
ATCCAAGACAGTGATTTGTCCACCTGAATTTTTCGGTATGGACCGGTGTAATGTCGCCCAGACAGCATGACTCCACAACACACAAGCCATCACACCCACTAACCACAAACCCCAACCCTTATTTTTCATGTCGCCAACCTTCGTGCACGGTGTTGTCGCTGATAATGCGCATAATGTTGCAGTGCCTCAGCGATATGGGTTGTCCCGACAATTTGTACTTGCTGATTAATCACGATGGTGGGTAATTGGGTAATGCCGTAGCGTTGCGCTTTGACTAGGCCTGTCACTGCTTGCCGAAATTCAACGCGGTACTGTTGCAGCAGCTGTTTCGCTTGAATAGCAGCCTGTGTTTTATCATCCCTCTGATGTAAATCATGTAACCGTTGATTGAATGTCTGTTGTAACTGCGGCAAGGCATCAAGATGATAAACGGTTACCTTGACGTGTGGTTGATTGGAGATTGGCAATGGCAAGTGATGCAATGTGAAAACCTCTACCTGGGTTTGTGCGACTACTATCGCGGCCCAAAACCACACACATATACCCGTACACAATGCAAGACACCCCCTCCATCCTGTTATTTTTCCCATAACTGCCTCACTTTTGCCAAATCATAATCTTCACCCTTCATCTGTTGGGCCATCAACAAAGATGCCTCCACGCCATCACAGTGAAATTGTTGTCTTAGTCGTGAACGCTCTGCATTTTCATCCCCGTCGGTCATGGCGAGCGCCAACACTTCACGCGGTGGCACATTACGAAATAAATAACTGCTGCTATTTGATAACCACAATCCTTCGACATAACGTCCTTTAACTTTACGCAAAGAATTTAGCATTATGTGTTGTTCCGGTGTCAGTTCAATAAATTCTGCAATTTTTTTACGCTCATGTTTATCACACCACAGTAGAATTTTGTATTCCAACATCGATACTGCTTTTTTGGCGGCTTCGGGGAAATCAGACACGTTTTGTGTCGCGAGCCACACCCATAAATTATTTTTTCGACTCATTTTAGTGCACTGCACCACACTGGCACAGGTCAGCGGTTTGGAGGTTACAACATGACACTCATCGGCATAAAAGAAAAAGGGTCGACCGCTGTCACGGTACCGTTCTGCTTTACTCATGGTTTGATTCATCAAGGTAATAAATGCTAAGGCGCGCGGCGCTTCATTTTCGGGCCTGTCGTCTTTAAATAAACCCATTTCAAACCAGGTGACATCGGCATCGGGCAAGGGTGGGCGGCGCTGATTAAACACCATCGCATTTAATGGTGAATCAATGAAGGTTCTTACCCCACTGGCCATGTGTACTAAACGCACCGCTTGCATTTTTTTGGTGTGCTTGTCACTGGCTTCATAGCTATTGGCAAGATGTTCTAAACTGTTGGCAAAATCACTGGGTAACATTTCAGTGAAGCCTTGTTTTACCGCGTGGCGTGCGGCATCTTTTAAGGCCTTTAAAA
>JAESTO010000089.1 GCA_016763565.1 Gammaproteobacteria bacterium
ATAGCCGGGCATACTTCCTTCCGAGTTATGCGTGAACAGATACCCCGTACCGTCATGTTGCAAGTCCACTGATTCTCCCGCAGAGACATCATAAGTAATTCTTCCATTTTCTCCTTCTGTTCTTGGTACATATGGAATTGCTACCACATTGTTGACAGCTTCTTCCCCATGTTCTTTTAAGGCATACATATAAGCACTCACCGCCATCTCTTTGTCGACTCTGGGCACGAAAAACACGGGATATGCATCGCTTGTCGACTCAGCCCCAGGCTTCTCCCGATGTGCCTCTAGCTCACTGACGCAAGACAAAGCACGCTCTTTTATATCACTGTTGCTCATAGGACTCGGCCCTGGCGACGGCGATGGGCTTGGCGATGGCGATGGGCTTGACGACGGCGATGGGCTGGGTGACGGCGAAGAACTGGGTGGCGGCGGTGACGGCCAAGGACCTACAGGCGCTGAAATCGGTGAAGGGCTTGACGGCTGCGAAGAATCGCGGTCACCCTTCGCCAAGCCAAGCTGATCGAAATACGTAGTCGGATTCCCCCCCACAAACGCAAAAATATTTAAGCCATCAACCGTCCCTGCCGGATCAGGATTCATCCAACGACACAACCACGGTGGGTAATAGCGCATGCCGTAGTAGTACAATCCTGTCGTGTCATCACGCTCTTTACCGGAATAACGATAGGTCTTCAATGCCACTTCCGCTTTATCTCGCCCAGCAATTAATGATGTACCACCATAGGGGAAATATTCTTCATAGCTGATGACTGCCGCGTCAGTATCCAGCTCCAACGTCGCTGAACCGAGGTGGTTATCAAACTGATAACGAAAATGGACTTCATCTTGTTTTGACTGCGCAGAACGATCTACCGACCAGTAATGCGTATTGAGTACACAGTGCCCACCTGCATCAATCCGCAAGCTGTGTCGCTCCAATTCTAGGGTGTCAGTGTCAGTGGCAACGTTATGCTGCCTGACCCGTTTAATTTCATAACCACCTAAATACAAGGTTTCTGTCGATTCAATAATACCGTCGGAGATTAACGTCTCTTTGACTTTTTTAACCCGCTGACCACTGGCATCATAAACATAATATTCACAGTCTGAAACCTGTTCATCACCACGGTCGATAATCGTCACACTGGCAATGTTGTTACGGTGATTCCACACGATGTCCCGTAAATTTTCCAGCGTTTGCATATTGCCATGGGCATCATAACGAATGTCATGTTGTGATTGTCCAATCGTTTCTTGCATCAAATGATTCGATGTCGCTGATATCGTGAAATCTCGCCGCCAAGCTTGGGCTGTGGTGTCATCAGGTTGGTGCTGCATGCCAGTCAAGTTTCCTGCCATGTCATATTGGTATTGTTGCTGATAGCCAATCAAAACTTCGTGATCATTGACACTGAATCGGCTTTGTTTAAAGCCGGTATAGCGATCGTCTTCCGTTAAACCCGGATGCTGACGACCACACGCTATCTCCAATTGATACAGTGCATTGTAGGTGTAATCCAATTTGGCGTGGCTCACGTTATGATTACCAAATACGGTTGGATACGAGCGATCCATCGCGCGGGTAATATTAGCAACGGGATCAAACGCATAACTTAAATCTTGTAACGTCGTATTATCGGCTACCCGCTGAGTGGTCACATACATCAACGCATCGGTTTTTGCTTCATAAATATAGTCCGTGCGCACCTTGCCTTGTGCGTAATACTGCACCTGCTCCGGTAAGCCCTTCGCGTTATAGCAAATGTCTTCTATGATCGTCTTGTCTTGATTATGAAGCGTGCCCGTCAGCTTTTTTAATTGCCCCGTCGGTAAGTATTCATTCACCGTAACACTATGTTGCGGATCGGGATAGTGCTGTTTAATCAGACTTCCCAGCGCATTGTACTGTTGCACAAAGGTGTAGTTTCCTTCCAACTCTTGTTCAACCTGCCAATCTACTTCGTGTTTATGATCGCTGCGTATTTGCTGGCTATATGTCGCCAGCTGGCCTTGGATGGTGTATTCGTCTAAGGTTTTAACACCGGCTTGGTCGTGTATTTTGATCAACTGCCCCAATTGGTTCTTCGCTTGTAACGTCGCTAAATCATCGGGATAATCTAGGGTGTCACCGTAAAATAATTGATTGACTACTTTTGATAAATTTTTGCCAGCCTTCGCGTTGGGATCCCAGGTACGCGCATCGGCGCTGACCGCTACTTCGCGCAAGCGATGCAGTTCATCATAATCAAATAGCGTCTGGAATCCTCGCGCGTCCCACTGCTGCGCAGCTTGACCATAAATATCTTGCAACACCCATTCGCTACCCGGCTCGCCGGGTTTGCCAGCATCAATGCTGGTTGTCTTAATCGTGACTCCCAACATGTTGTAGGTATACATAAAATTAGCGCTATTGCCGGCAGCGTATAAACGCGCATCCGTCTGGGTTAATGCATTACCGGTAATATCGTATTGCGTCACCGTTATCCGTCCGCCCTCTTCGACTAGCTGAATCACATTCCCGAGATTATCGTGTATTTGTTTCATTGGTGTATTCGCCAATAATGCGGCTTTGCGTAGCGCATCTTGCTCATTGTCCAACCGCTCTTGTTGTCTGTCTGCTGGTAAGTCTTCGCCTGCAAAGGGATCAAGATTATCAACCATAACCGCTTGGTAGTAGTTTGATTCAAGCACGGTATCCACCGTGTCATAGGCGGTCATGCTCCACGGCGTAATCTCCACGGTGCTGTAAAATGCTTTGGCAATATTTCCTTTGGGAATATCCGCTCGAGTCACTCGACCCAAGGGATCATACGTCGTGACTGGCGTCACTGCGTAGTCCACTAATAACGCTTCGTCTTCCGGTTGATAACTATCGCTGTAGAACGGTTCGTAGGCTTTAATCGCTAAGCCAACATTGTTGTAAATTTGCCGGCCACTGCTGAGCCAGCGTTCCGGCGCGTCTTCACCCGGCGCCAATGGTGGAAATTGCACGCTCACTTGGACGGGACCCGCTGACGCTTTTACTTTGCTTTCAAACAAGCGGCCAAAGCCGTCGGAGTATTCAATCCCTTGACGTATGTCGCTGCTTTCCCCTGCGGCAAGCTCACTGACAAATGTTTCTCGCTGGAGCCCTATTGCATAGTTAGGTAGCTTCTTCGTTGATTCGCTTTTCCACCACACCGTAAAATTGCTGTAACTGAAATTGCTGGCGTTTTGTAAATAATCGTCCGGACGAGCGATGATATCACTCAGCAGTGCATCGGCATTTTGCTCAGGATCAAATAATGAAACGGGCACGCTGTACGCATCTAAAGGGCTATCACCCACCACACTGCCATCAGCAGCATAACTATAGCTAGACGTAACCAATACCTGCCCCGCCGGATCAAACAACACTTCGGAAATAATATTATTCGCATCGGTGACTTTATTAACTTGCATCGATTGGTAATCGAGTTCACAAACAACGCTATTTTCTTTGGCATCCGTCACCGAGCGCGTCTGCAAATAGTAGATATCATAAGTGAATGTGCTGGTATTACCATCGACATCAACGGTTGATTGCGGAAAATAAAATCCACTGGCCGGGTAGTAACATTGCTGCAAACCGCGCACCCAATAATTGCCGCCTGATTCTGTATAGTGTAACGCCAATAAATCTGGCCCCGTCACTCTGCCGTCATACACGCCAAGCTGCGTTGCCGAAAAAGCCATCGCCATCGTATGATCCACTAACCCAAGATGAGTCGCCTCGCCGAGCGGTAAAGCATCTCGCAAACTACTATCAGAATAATATATCTGCTGACAAGATAACTGCCGTGCTTGATAGGTCGAACCAGAAAAGCTTTGATCGTAGCTAATCACATGTGCTAAGGCTTGTGGTGCAATAGTGTTGGCAACGGTATCAAAATCAAAATATTGACCTGGCTCAAGATTAAGTTGAAGGGATGGTCCTACTTCATAAGCCGCTGTTTGATAGCTAAGACCGGGTAAGTAACCGGCCGATTCACTGCCGAGATTATCGATAGCATCAAGCGCGATGTAATCGCTGCTACTTAACGTCATGTGGGTGATCTGCTGTTCAGGCAATGTGTCGTCAGCACCATTGCGCCTAGGGTAAGCCACACTGACGGCTTGCAACGCATTACCATAGCCGTCTACTTGAGTGGTAAACGCGTGACTTATTTTTGGATCACTGGCATTACGCTCATAATAATAGCTGAGACTCTCGCGGGCATACGCATAATAAATGCCGTAATCATTATCACCTTTCGCTTGTATCAAGCGAATGGCATAACTCGATTCGCTCACGCTATAAGGCGTGTTGCTTTGTGCACTGCCATCCAAACCATAAACTTCGCTGTGTAACATTTGCCCCGCTAAACAACGATTCAATTCTTTATAACTGTCAGCATCAAATCCATCCACCGTTTCTAAACTGCTGTCGACTAACGACAAAGCTTGCGCATCACCTTGATAATATTCATGCCGGTAGCGCTCAGACAAATACCCATTTTGCAGCATAATACCGGTGTGATACCAAGTTTTGGTTAACGTCGGCGGCACCTCTAATTCGGCATCCGCCGATGCATCATAATCCGCACAGCCGGTGGCATCCACTCGGCCAAAACCGCGAAACGCTTTATCTTGCCCATCGTAATAGCCGTGGTGATACGAGTAGCTCTGCGTCACGCTGGTTTGGGTGATTAAGTCGTTATTCGTCACAGCGCTCACCACGGTGACGGGAAACGGTAATTTAGTTACCCAAGGATTGCCCATCGCTTTGTCAGCCAAGTAAAAATCCACTGCGCTGCTGTAGTCAACCTGCGTCATCGTCCCGCTGTTATTGTTAACGGTCCTTAATAAATAGGGTTTACCCTCCGGACAAAAATCATAAAAGTAATGCGCTGGTTGCGGACCATTATGGGTCATCACTAAACAGGCACTGCCTTTACCCAAAAATATCAGCAAAATTAATCTGCACCGTGTCATCGTACCCATATATCGAATTAGGGAAATTAAAACGGAGCGGCTCAGAAAAACCATTGCCGCATTGATTTAAATACACAGCAAAATGATCGCCATGAAAATAAATAATATCGGTAGCTCCTGTGCCATCAATGTCTGCTAAAAATACCCGTCGACTATCAAAACCACCAGCAATATAAGGGGCATTAGCCAACGTGACTTTATCGCCAAACTGGCCATAGCCCAGATTCGGCCAACACTCAATCCGACCGTTACGAATACGCACCCGGTGCGATAAACCGTCGCCAAAAATATTAGTAAAAGTAATTAATTCACGCGCTGAATTTTGCGCCTGCAGGGGAAAGTCATTCGCCGCGTTTAACGTCACCGGCGCGTCATAACCCAGCTTACCCAAGTTAGGGTAATAACAGGTTCGCAGTTCGTCAAAAATAGCTAAATCCGGTAAGCCATCGCCGGTTAAATCAACCGCGACTTGTGCCGCATCATCATAGTGGGTGGGGTAGGTTTTAAAGCTGCGCCACGCGGAGCCGTGCATCGCATTGTAACGGGAATAATAGCCTTGAAAACCTTGGCCATTATGGGTGACGAGTTCCAGTACGCCATCTTGATCAACGTCAATTAATTGCAGACGTGTGCCGGGTGTGCAGGCATCTAACGGGAGAGAATACGGTTGTTCGGGGCGGCCAAATGTGCCGCCTCCTTTCGGTGATAAATAATAGGTCGCCTCTTTGTCGTTATACAAAATGCCAGCAATGCCCTCGCCTTCTAAATCCACCAATTGATAGTGCTGCTCGCCAATCACACCGGTTAATGACTCACCGTTTTGCAGCGTCAGTGGCTGATAACAAGACTCTTGCGGCGTGAACGGTGTATAGGCGAACTCAACCGGTGGGATGGCTTTGCTCAAATAGCTACCCTCGGCTTGCTTTTGCATGCCGATTTGTACCACACTCGTTACGTGTGACATCGGACAAACCTGGCTGGGCGGTTGGTAATTTAAAGCAAGGCGACTGACCAAATAACGTTGCCCTGAAAATTGTTCGGGGAACTGATGAAACATTAACACATTGCGACATAATCGATTGGTGCGGATCTCAAAACCAGAGCGAAAACTCGAAAAAGGATCTAAACGTTTTTTCCAGATGGTCGGCGCAGCTTCAAAATCATCTTCGTCATATTCGCCGTAATCAAATACAATGTCAAAATGTGGCGGCGGTGCATCGCGGCTTGTATCCGAGGAGTAACCATACTTAACGCTACTCAGATAGGTATTCACCGCTTGTGAATGCTGCTTGGCGTCTGCTGCTACTAAGTTATCATCGTTATCGGCACTGTAATGATAGGTAATACGGTGACCAAAATCATCATAGGTTTCCTCTAACAACCAAGTGAAAATATGCGTGGGCTTCGTCGGAGCAACAATCCTCGCTTGTAATGTTCTGCCGTAAACACTGGTCACGTTACTAGTGGTCACCACCACCCAATAACCATCGCCTAACGGTGGTTGAACATACTGTATTTTAGCGAATAATCCTTCGGTCCGCGGTTGATACAGTGTTACGTGGCAATCGTCGAGACCATCAATCCTCTGATGCGCAAGCACCTCCGTCAAAACCAATTCTCCGCCATTGGCTAAGACAAAAATATCAGTGTCATC
>JAESTO010000090.1 GCA_016763565.1 Gammaproteobacteria bacterium
CAATGTCTGGAGAATATAAAAATCGACTGAACGGTTGGCAAGGCGGCTCCCCTATTTCACCATTTTAATCGATCTGTTACACTATACCCTATCGTTGATTTAACGTAAAATTTATCCATGAACAAAAAGTTGTTAACCTTCCAAAATCTTATTGCCACCTTACAGCGCTATTGGTCTGAGCAAGGCTGCGTCATTATGCAACCGCTCGATCTAGAAGTGGGCGCCGGCACTTTTCACCCAGCAACCTTTTTACGCGCCATTGGCCCCGAACCTTGGCATGCCGCTTATGTACAACCTTGTCGACGACCAACCGATGGACGTTATGGTGAAAATCCTAATCGTGGCCAACATTACTATCAATTCCAAGTCGTAATGAAACCTTCTCCAGACAATATTCAACAATTATATATAGATTCATTAAAAGCGCTGGGCATTGATCCCTTGGTCGATGACATTCGTTTTGTTGAGGACAATTGGCAATCGCCAACGGCTGGTGCCTGGGGCTTAGGTTGGGGAGTGTGGCAAAATGGCATGGAAATTACCCAGTTCACTTATTTCCAACAGATTGGTGGCTTACCGTGTAAGCCGGTGATGGGCGAAATGACGTATGGCTTAGAACGTATTGCCATGTATTTACAGCAAGTCGATAGCATGTTCGATTTAGTATGGACAGAAGGTCCACACGGTGTGGTCACTTATGGTGATATTTTACTGCAAAATGAAAAAGAGATGTCGGCTTATAATTTTGAACATGCGGCAACCGATAGCTTATTTCAACAATTTGATCATTATGAAGCGCAATGCCACCAATTAATTGAAAAAAAATTAGCGTTACCTGCTTATGAAATGGCATTGAAAGCGAGCCATGTGTTTAACTTGCTTGACGCTCGTCATGCTATTTCAGTCACTGAACGACAACGTTTTATTTTACGTATTCGTTCACTAACACACACGGTTGCGCATCAATATTATCAAAATCGCGAAGCGTTAGGATTCCCATTGATAAAGGATGTTGCATGAAGCATACTACCGACGATTTTTTATTTGAAATAGGTTGTGAAGAATTGCCAGCTAAGCAATTGAGCAAATTATCTCATGCCTTGATGCAGGCCATTACGGATGAACTAATGCAAGCTCAGTTGACCTTTACGCAAACACGCTATTTCGCTACACCGCGACTTTAGCGGTTATTATCAGTAAGTTAGCATTGCAACAGCCCGAACAACACATTGAACGTAAGGGCCCCGCGCTAAAGGCAGCTTATACCAGTGAAGGTCTTGCAACACCTGCCTTGCAAGGTTTTTTACGCTCGTGTCATGCACGCATTGATGATTTACAACAACAAAAAACCAGCAAAGGCACGTGGGTAATCTATAAAGCTATCAAACCAGGAAAGCTAGCCAACGCACTATTACCCACCATCATCACAAAAGCACTGCAATCATTACCCATGAATAAGACCATGCGTTGGGGCAATCATGCCATGGAATTTATCCGCCCGATTCATTGGGTCGTTATGCTGCACGGTGAAAAAACGATTGCAGCTAATATATTAGGAAAAATGGTGGGCAATATCACTTATGGCCACCGTTTTTTAGCACCGCAAGCCATTACCTTAACAACCCCCCTGGATTACATACCTTTACTAGCAGATAAGGGCAAAGTGATTGCTGACTTACCACAACGCAAAGAAATTATTCGTAAACAAATTAACTGTTGCGCGCAAACGGTGAAAGGCAGCGTTGTTATTGATGAAAAATTACTGGATGAAGTGGCTGGTTTGGTCGAATGGCCTGTCGCCTTACTCTGCAATTTTGACGCCGCATTTTTACAGGTTCCCGAGGAAGTGCTAATTGCGTCGATGGAACACCATCAAAAAAGCTTCGCCATACGCAATGAGCAAGGTCAATTACTACCACACTTTATTACCGTCAGTAATATTATCAGCCATCAACCTCAACGTGTCATTCACGGCAATGAAACTGTCATGCGTGCTCGTTTAGCCGACGCTAAGTTTTTTTACACAAGCGACAATAGACATCCTTTAACTGTTTTCTTAACACGCCTGCGAACGGTCAGCTTCCACAATAAGCTGGGCAGCCTATATGATAAAGCACAACGTATTAGCACACTAGCTAGCCACATAGCCGCGTTGCTCAATGCGAATACAGAACAAGCAGCCCAAGCAGGATTATTATGCAAAGCAGACTTGACCAGTGATATGGTCGGTGAATTTCCTGGCTTGCAGGGTGTAATGGGTAGCTACTATGCTTTACACCATCATGAAGATAGCCATGTTGCCCAAGCTATTCGTGAACATTATCAACCGCGTTTTGCTGATGATGCTATTCCTCACAGTGACGTAGGTTATTGTGTCGCATTAGCTGATAAAATTGACTCACTCGTAGGTATCTTTGGTATTAAACAAGTACCAACTGGCGATAAAGATCCTTTTGCACTGCGCCGCGCAGCCATTGGTATTATTCGTATTGTTCTTGAAAAACAGCTCGTGCTTGATTTGCACAATTTATTCACATTTGCTAATGAACTATATAACAATAGGCTAAGTAATGAAAATTTACTCCCTGAATTATTAGCATTTGTCTTTGAACGTCTACGTGCTTGGTATAAGGAACAAAATGTACGTTATGATGTGTTTAATGCCGTATATACCAAAAAGCGTCATGATCTTATTGATGTCGATCGACGCATCACGGCTATGACAGAATTTGCTCATTTGTCACAGGCACAACCATTGGCAGAAACCAATAAGCGCGTTAAAAATATTCTGAGTAAAAATAAATTATCGACGCAATATACGGCGATCGATGAGGATTTACTCAAAGAACATGACGAAATAATACTCTGGCAAGAAATCAATGCGAAACAACGCTTGGTTACTCAGGCCTGTCGACAACAACAATACCAACAAGCGCTCACTTATTTAGCCGAATTAAATAAACCTATCGATGATTTTTTCAATAATGTCATGGTCATGGTTGAAGACCAAGCATTACGTAATAATCGTTTGTTACTATTACAACAATTGCGCGATTTGTTTTTACATGTTGCCGATATTTCTGAGCTACAATCGTGAAAAAAAACTACCGTTTAATTATTCTTGATCGTGATGGTGTGATTAATGTTGATTCACCTCACTATATTAAATCACCCGAGGAATGGCGAGCTATTCCTGGCAGTTTACCGGCCATTGCCCGCCTTAATCAAGCCGGTTATCAAGTATGTATTGCCACCAATCA
>JAESTO010000091.1 GCA_016763565.1 Gammaproteobacteria bacterium
AAAACGATTGTCGCGTAAAGCAATAAATCCCGCTTCGCTGAAAATTTTTTCTTGATTATCGGTAATATAATATTCAGTGCTACATTTTACGGCAATATTTTCTGCATCTGTATGAAAATTTTCATGCAATAAAGAAATATTACCACCACTGTTAGCGTGAGTATTTAAGCCACGAATATCTGCTAACCAGCCATTCTCTTGAAAACATTTGATGACCACACAGCCATAAGCATAAGCGGCATTACCCCATAAATAATCGCCATGATGTTCAATACTCTCTTTAAAAAAGCGGTGATTGATAGCTACACCTTGGTGATTATACGGTTTGGGTATGAGGATACGGGGTAAGGTTAGACCAATAAAACGTGCATCATCATCTTGGCGTAATGTTTGCCAACGTTGGTATTCGCTAAGCTGAAAAATAGTATTGATCTTAAAAGGCGATTGAATTTCGTTGAAACAATCGAGGCCGAGCATGCTTGGATCAACTGCGCTGACAAAAGGTGCAAATGCTGCTGCTGCGATTTTGCCAATATGACCGAGTAGGCCAATGTCATCACGCACCTTATTTTTAGTTTGATGAGAAAAGTAATAATCACCGATTAACAAACCAAACGGTTGACCTCCCGGCTGATCGAGTTCTTCACAATAAATTTTTTTAAATAATTGGCTTTGATCAAATTCGCTGGCGCTACTGACGTCTTTATTTAATTCATGATAAGTGACATTTAAAAAGCGAATGAGGAGGTGCTTATCTGCTTTGGCTTCATTGACCAACATCAATAATCCACGCCAGGTACTTTCCAAGCGTTGGAAAACAGGGTGGTGGAGTACCGCATTAACGTGGTGATTGATGTGTTTATCAAGCTGACTGATAAGCGCCGTAATTATTTTTTGTTGAGCAATGAGCATAAGTTGCAAAATAAAATTATTTAAAACATGTTATTTTAATGATTTTATTTTATTTTGCAATACAATGCATTTTTATTATATGGATAAAGGTAGTTTTGGGATATAATTGTATAATTAACTGTCAATAAAAGCGTTATTTTATAGCTGAGATTCCTAACATGCTATTTTTAAGCACTGAATTTGATCGCGCAATTGTGCGGCTTGTTCAAATTCTAAATCGCGGGAGTGTTGTTGCATTTGCTTTTCTAATACGTGCATTTTTTTTGTGATTTGTGCTGGAGTTAATGCTTGATATTCAGTGATGTCTTCAGCAATATGACGGTAATTTTTTGCTTGTTTACCCTGTTTTTGTGGTGCTGCTTCCATAATATCAGCAATCGCTTTTGAATGCCTTTAGGTGTAATGTTATGTCGTTTGTTATGCGCTTGCTGTAATTGGCGACGACGGTCTGTTTCATTCATCGCTTTACGAATGGATTTAGTGATGGTATCAGCATATAAAATGACTTTGCCATCAATGTGGCGTGCTGCGCGCCCAATGGTTTGTATTAGAGAACGTTCCGAACGCAAGAAGCCTTCCTTATCAGCATCGAGAATGGCTACCAGTGATACTTCCGGTAAATCTAAACCTTCGCGTAATAAGTTAATACCCACTAACACGTCAAATACCCCTAAACGCAAATCTCGAATGATTTCCATGCGTTCGACGGTATTGATATCAGAATGTAAATAGCGTATTTTGACATGGTGTTCGCCTAAATAATCCGTTAAATCTTCTGACATTTTTTTTGTTAAGGTGGTGATTAATACCCGATGATTTTTTGCGACACACACATTAATTTCAGATAAAACATCATCAACTTGGCTCGTCACTGGACGTACTTCAACTTCTGGATCAATAAGTCCGGTAGGGCGTACTACTTGCTCAACAATTTGTGCTGAATATTCGTGTTCATAGTGACTAGGTGTCGCCGAAATATAAATAGTTTGTGGGGACAACTGCTCAAACTCAGCGAATGTTAGGGGGCGGTTATCCAGCGCTGAAGGTAAACGAAAACCGTATTCCACCAAGGTTTCTTTCCGTGACCGATCGCCTTTATACATTGCCCCTAATTGTGGTACCGTGATATGTGATTCGTCAATCATCAGTAAAGCATCCTTGGGTAAATAATCGAACAGTGTCGGGGGTGGTTGCCCTGCTTCACGACTTGATAGGTAACGCGAATAATTCTCAATACCGGAGCAATAACCTAATTCTAAAATCATTTCGGTGTCGAATTTTACCCGTTGTTCGATACGCTGTTCTTCGATTAATTTATTGGCATTATGCAGTTGTTGTAAACGTTGTTTTAGCTCTTCTTTAATTTTATCGACGGTGGTTAATAATTTTTCACGCGGTGTGACATAGTGAGATTTAGGATAAATTGTGACACGCGGAATTTTTTGTGAGATGTGGCCAGTTAATGGATCAAAGTAAGCCAATGAATCGACTTCGTCAGCAAATAACTCGATACGTACAGCTTCTCGCTCAGATTCAGCAGGAAAGACTTCAATGACATCGCCACGTACCCGGTAGGTTGCGCGGTCTAGCGAGACTTCATTGCGGGTGTATTGTAGTTCAGTTAAACGTCGTAGAATAGTACGTTGATCAATGATATCACCGCGGCATAAATGTAACATCATCGACATATAAGTTTGTGGGTCACCCAAACCATAAATTGCTGATACAGTGGCGACAATGATAGTATCGTGGCGTTCGATTAAAGCTTTAGTTGCTGAAAGGCGCATTTGTTCAATATGTTTATTAATGGAAGCATCTTTTTCAATGAAAGTATCAGACGCGGGCATATAGGCTTCAGGTTGATAATAATCGTAATAAGAGACAAAATATTCCACCGAATTGTGAGGAAATACTTCTTTCATTTCACCATACAGTTGTGCTGCAAGAGTTTTATTGGGCGCAAGAATTAACGTAGGGCGTTGTACTTTCGCAATGACATGCGCCATGGTAAATGTTTTGCCCGAGCCGGTTACTCCCCATAGTGTTTGTTTAGCTAAGCCATCGTGTAAGCCTGTGACTAGTTGCGAAATAGCTTTGGGTTGATCGCCGGCTGGTTGATAATTAGCTGTGAGGACAAATTTTTTATGCTGCATAATTATAGGATATAATGATGAACGGCGCTATTATACGCTAAAGTCATTTCGGGACATTATTATGCAACAGTATTTATCCAATCGTTCGCAAGTCATTAAGCCGTCACAAACCATTGCTATCAGCATGAAAGCAGCTGAATTACGTCGTCAAGGTAAAGCGATTATTTCTCTCAGTGCCGGGGAACCTGATTTTGATACCCCACAATTTATTAAAGATGCTGCTATTAAAGCGATAGAAGCGGGGCAAACAAAATATACGGC
>JAESTO010000092.1 GCA_016763565.1 Gammaproteobacteria bacterium
AGCAAGGGCGACTACATATTTTGGGCATTATGAATGAACATATTGCCGAAGCACGCGCTGAACTATCCGATTTTGCACCGCGTATTTTAACCATTAAAGTCCATAAAGACAAAATCCGTGAAGTCATCGGTAAAGGTGGTGAAACTATTCGCGGCATTATTGAAAGAACCGGTGCTAATCTTGATATTGATAACGAAGGTCTGGTGAAAATTTCATCGGTTGATTTATCCTCTGCTCAAGCGGCATTAAAAGAAGTCGAACTCATTACGGCTGAAGTCGAAGTTGGTCAATTATACGATGGACAAGTAGTGAAAATTACTGACTTTGGCGCCTTTGTTCGTCTTTTACCTGGCAAAGATGGTTTGCTTCATATTTCACAAATTGCTGAAGAACGTGTGAATAATGTGAGTGACTATCTTAAAGAAGGGCAAGAAATAACGGTGAAAGTTGTTGAACTTGACCGCCAAGGTAGAGTGAAATTAACCATGAAAGGATTAGGCGAACAACAGCAAGCATAATTCTAATTACTCATTATCCAAAAGGGGCTTTTATAGCCCCTTTTTTATTTTAAATCATACGGCTAACGCATGTAAAGTATTCACGTCAAGAAACATTATGATCTATAGCTCCATCCTACAACATATTGGCAACACCCCTATCGTTAAATTAAACCGTATTGGCAAAGAATATCCCTGCGAATTTTATGCTAAGTGCGAATTTTTAAACCCTGGTGGTTCAGTCAACGATCGTATTGCCCTACACATGATAGAACAAGCAGAAAAAGCTGGCGATATTAAGCCCGGAGATACCTTAATTGAAGCAACTTCTGGCAACACCGGTATTGGTTTCGCTATGGTAGGTGCAGCAAAAGGCTACAACATTATTATTACCATGCCAGAAAAAATGAGCCATGAAAAACAAGTTGTCTTAGCAGCACTAGGAGCAACCATTTATCGCACGCCGACAGAAGCCGCATGGGATTCCCCACAAAGCCATATTGCTGTTGCCAAACGATTATGTGAAGAAATACCTAATGCCCATATTCTCGATCAATACAATAATGCTAACAATCCTCAAGCACACTATCAATTTACTGCGCAAGAAATTCTCGATGATATGGGCAATGAACTGGCGATGGTCGTCATGAGTGTGGGTACGGGAGGTACCATTAGTGGTGTTGCTAAACACTTGAAAGAAATTAACCCTCATATTCAAATTATTGGTGCTGATCCAGAAGGCTCAATTTTAGGTGGTGGTACCGAGATCAAACCTTACCATGTAGAGGGAATTGGCTATGACTTTTTTCCTAAAGTACTTGATAATACGTTAGTTGATAATTATATCAAAACGAATGATAAAAATTCTTTTTTGATGGCACGACGTTTAATCAGAGAAGAAGGTTTGCTAATCGGTGGTTCATCAGGTGCAACCGTTTGGGCAGCATTACAAGCAGCACAATCATTGCCAACGGGGAAAAAATGTTTAGTCATTTTACCCGACTCAATTCGTAACTATCTAAGCAAATTTGTTGATGATAGCTGGATGGAGAATAAAGGATTCCTGTAGCATGGGTGCAAGGTGGTACGATGGGCAAATTAGGGTATGCATATCATGTGTTCTCAGCGCGAATCAAAACAATGAGAGCTTAAAATCAAACCATCCGGATGCCGACAAGGGGCAAAAACGTGCGTTACCGTTGCTAATGACTTAGGAAGAGAAATCATTATTAGCATGTAGATAGGCAATGAAATAACCGAAGAAATGAGCCATTTGCAATTCGCTAACGAATTCAGTATAACTGACGCCCCTTCATTGATAATATTTATTATATGAAATATCAAATCATTAAGAATATTGATAAAACTCTTTTTCGTAGCTACGATATCCGTGGTGAAATTGACACGCAGTTAACACCTAATGCCATTTATACCCTTGGCTTAGCCATTGGCAGTGAAACACAGGCTCGTGGGCAGCATAATATTGCCGTAGCGCGCGATGGCCGTTTATCGGGACCCACTTTGTTACACGCCCTTAAACAAGGCCTACAAGATAGCGGTTGTGATGTGATTGATTTAGGCGCTATTCCCACACCGTTATTATATTTTGCCACTCACCAACTGAAAACCACCTCTGGCGTGGTATTAACAGGCAGCCATAACCCTTCTAACTATAACGGATTAAAAATAGTTATTGATCAACAAACACTTGCTGAGCAAGCGATTACGCATTTATATCAACGCATTGTTGATAACAATTTTTCACATGGCAAGGCGACAGCCACCACTCATAATATTATTGACAGCTATCTTGACTACGTCACACATTCTGTACAATTAGCACGGCCTTTAAAAATCGTTATTGATTGCGGCAATGGTATTGCCGGAAAAATAGCGCCTAGACTCTATAACAAACTAGGTTGCGACGTCATTCCATTATATTGTGAAGTTGATGGCACGTTTCCTAATCATCATCCTGATCCAAGTAAACCTAAAAATCTTGCGGATTTAATCCAGCGCGTTAAACAAGAAGGTGCTGATATCGGCTTAGCATTTGATGGCGATGGTGATCGACTAGGTGTAGTAAGCAAACAAGGCAATATTATTTATCCTGATCGACAACTGATGTTATTTGCTATCGATGTATTAAGTCGTAATGCTAATGCACACATTATTTATGATGTGAAATGTTCTCGCCATGTTGCCCATGTCATCAAACAACATGGTGGTCAACCCATTATGTGGAAAACGGGGCATTCACTAATAAAGCAAAATTAAAAGAAACAGCTGCACCACTGGCAGGCGAAATGAGCGGCCATTTTTTCTTTAAAGAACGTTGGTTTGGTTTTGATGATGGCCTATATGCCGGCGCACGTTTATTAGAAATAATTGCAAAACAAAACAAAACAGTAGATGAAGTATTCGCTAAATTACCTTGCGACGTTAGTACACCAGAAATTAATGTGCCCATTGCCGATGATGAAAAGTTTATTTTCATTAAGGAATTTATTGCGCACAGCGACTTTCCTAATGCCCATAAAATTACCATCGATGGCTTGCGCGTTGAGTTTAATGATGGCTGGGGTCTGGTACGTTGCTCAAATACTACACCGTGTTTGGTGCTACGCTTTGAAGCAAACAATGAAAATGCCTTACAACGCATCCAACAACTATTCCACACGCAGTTATTAAACGTTAATAAGAACTTACAACTACCTTTCTAGGAGAAACCCATGTTAAATTGCTTTGCTACAGAAGATGCCTCACAAAAAACCATCCCATTAGAAATTATTTGCCAACAAGATTTTAATGCCTGGTTAGAAAAACAAAGTGAACATATTAAAAATATTAT
>JAESTO010000093.1 GCA_016763565.1 Gammaproteobacteria bacterium
CTAACGCGGCTTCTGTTCCAGCGTGACCAGCACCTATAATAATAGTGTCGAACTGTTTACTACTCATAACCTAGGCACCATTCAAAGTATTTGTTCTTATTCTAAGCCAAAAAATGTTTGCAATAATAGCATATTACAATTAAAGATAGCAGAAAAAACCAAGAAAATTCTTGTATGACAGGCAGATTTATATTTTTTATCATTGCTGGTTGTTAAAAATTCAAATTAGGTAATAAGCAAAAAAATGGTTGTTTATAGGTTTTTTATGTGAATTATATTTTCATATAGTGGTAAAACATACAGAAAAGACGTTATGCTTATTATAGCAGCAGATTTTGAACCGGCCCTCTTTCGGCATGATTTTAAAACTTGCTACGGAATAAAGCACTAAAACGTAAATAAGCGCACTATATGCTCTATAATCCCTGAATGGCTGGCGCTAGAGTTAGAATGATTGCAAAGTGATGAGGTCACATTTTATCGCTTGCAGCCGAGATTTTGAGCAAACAACATGATAAAAACTTTACTCTTATTAGCGATACGCGGCAAAAAACTTATTGTTTTTATCTGTAGCCGTTTTTTCCAAGATAGCTGCATGTATCGAGCAGCAGCATTAACATTTACTAGTCTATTAGCACTCGTGCCACTGATGGTAGTGATTTTTAAAATCTTATCCATCTTTCCTGCATCTCAACAACTTTTTATCGAATTACAAAAATTTATTTTTGCAAATTTTGTTGCCAGCTCTGGCGATATCATTCAAAAATATTTGTATGATTTTTCGTTGCAAGCAACACAACTTTCTTGGTTTGGTTTCGGATTTTTATTCGTGACGGTGATCATGATGTTATTTACCATAGAACGAGGTTTAAACGCTATTTGGCAGGTGCCTACGCATCGCCGAGGTTTAACAGCGCTATTGCGCTACTGGGCGATACTCACGTTGGCACCACTATTTGTCGGTTCTGGTTTAATCATTAGTTCTTATTTATTATCTTTGCCCCTTGTTTCTGTGCAAGTAGCGCAATTTAACTTATTGAGCATCATACCGTTCTTGTGCATTTTTATTGGTTTTACGTTACTCTATGTTGTTGTGCCTATTGCCACGTGCGTTTACGTGATGGTTTGATAGGTGCTTTCATCGCCACGCTATTGTTTTCGTTTGCTAAAAAAGGCTTTGCACTATGTATCCTTTATTTCCCTACTTACAACTTGCTTTATGGTGCTTTTGCCGCCATGCCTGTTTTTTTATTATGGATTTATTTATCGTGGATGGTTATTCTATTAGGCGCAGAGATTTCTCATGCCCTAGGATTACACTATCAATATAGCATTGACGATAAATTAGATTGTTTTACCCAAGCATACCGTTATGTGGGTTATTTATGGCAAGCGCAGCAACGTGGTGGAAATTTATCGATTGACAATTTATTGCGGAGCGATCAGTACAGTTATCCCTTAGAGCCTAAGGTGATGATGCGTCA
Source organism: Gammaproteobacteria bacterium (assembly GCA_016763565.1). The sequence continues at coordinate 1,485 of JAESTO010000093.1, forward strand.
TTTAAAGCGGTTAAATTTTCTAGAGCAAAACAAAGCGGGAAATTATTTTTTGACAAAAAATTTAGCAGAGTTCACCTTTGCCGAGCTGTATCACTTATTACCTTGGCGTTTACCTGAGGCTGAACAACGTGTTGCGCGGCCTGATCAGTGGCAACAAACGCTGTACGCCAAGTTAAACGATATGCAGCCCCGGTTACTTGATCATTGGCAAATACCTTTAGCTAATCTTTATCAACATTAATGTTCAACATTCACGCTTACAAAATGCCATGTTTACTAGCCGTATTGTTTCACGTCATACTGTTTGTTGCTATTTCATTGGCTAATTATGATAACTCGCGCTTATTGCCAGTAAGGTTTAAACCACCAGCGCTTATCCAAGCAACCGCTATTAGTCAGCAACAACTGCAACAAGTATTGCGCAACAATCATCTTGTTAAGCAACGGCAGCAAGAAAAGCTGCTGGCTGAAAAACAGGCTCGTCAACGTGTGTATGAAGAACGTGTTGCAAAAGAAAAAGCGTTGCTAGCGGCTAAACATAAAGCGTATTTATTAGCAGAACAACAACGTAACGCAGCGCACCAGATTTTGCTTGCTAAACAAGCGGCACAACGGCAGAAAATTCAAACAACAAAACGTTTGCAACAACAGGCACAAAAATTATTGCAACAACAACTTGTTCAAGATCAACAATTGTTGGCAAATCAAAAAAATCGTCAACTGCAACAAATCGTTAATCAATATGCACCGCAAATTAAACAGGCCATTGCTAATCAATGGCATATTGGCAACAATTCTGATAGAAATTTAACCGTACAGTTGTTGATTCGCCTTGCTGCTGATGGTAAAGTGCTCAGCATAAAATTGTTAAAAAGCAGTAGTAATACCGCGTTAGATCGTTCAGCAATTGCTGCTGTTTATAAGGCATCACCATTGCCGATACCCAAAGCCCCCGAGCTGTTTAGCATTTTTCGTGAAATACGCCTAACACTTAATCCACAAACTGTTACAGGATAAATAATGAAACGTTTACTTTTTTTTAGCGAGTATAGCCTTATTCTGGCAAAGCAATGCCAGTGCTATTCTCCATTTAAAATTAACCCAGGGTATTGATTCAGCGTTGCCCATTGCCGTAGTTCCTTTTGCTCAAGCCAATAGTGCAAAAAATGCGGTGGTTATTACGCAGATTATTCGGCAAGATTTACAAAACAGTGGACAATTTAACCCGCTGGTGCAACGAAACATGCCGGAATTCCCTCACGTTATGACCGATATCAATATGAATGCTTGGCGTGGAAAAGGCATAGATAATGTGGTTACAGGCCATGTTAAAGCATTGGCCAAACAGCAATATCGCATTCATTATGAATTAATTAGTGCGTATGGTAATCGCAGTAAAGGACAAAATCCACGCATTATTGTTCAGGGTCAAACACTATTAAGTCAAACATTCACCGTACCTAAAAAAGCCTTGCGTGCACTTGCGCATCATATTGCCGATACTATTTACCAAACGTTAACGGGGCAACGTGGTATTTTTTCGACAAAGATTGCTTATGTGTTGGTAGCGACAAATGTGCAACATAAAAAAACGTATCGTCTTCAAGTTGCCGATTACGACTGCGATGCAAACCGGTAAAACGCTGATTCCCGTCGAAGTCTATTTTTCGCGCGGCATCATCAAAGTCAAAATCGCCATCGGTATCGGTCGCAAACTCCACGACAAACGCGAAAAGATGAAAGACGATACCGCCAAACTGGACATGCGCCGCGCCATGCGCCGCGATCAATGATCGCGAACGAGCCCAAAGCTCACACGGCTTCAACTCATCGTTCGATTGTTGGATCCGCATCAAACTGAGCATCTTCCAACATTCGCTC
>JAESTO010000094.1 GCA_016763565.1 Gammaproteobacteria bacterium
ACTATTGCTTGCTCAACCGCTGATTTATTACCTGCAATCACAACTTGACCTAATGCGTTAAAATTTGCGATAGATACTTCACCATGGGTTTGTTCACAAACCTGCTGTACAACGTTGTTGTCTAATCCCAAGATAGCAGCCATAGCACCTTCACCAACGGGGACAGCTTGCTGCATGAGTTGCCCACGTTTTTCGACAAGTTTCACTGCCGTTAAAAAATCTAATGCATTAGCACACACTAACGCAGTATATTCTCCCAGACTATGGCCCGCCATATAACGGGGTTGAATAGATGATTGTTGTTGGAGTACACGCCACACAGCAACGCCAGCCGTTAATAGTGCCGGCTGGGTATATTGTGTTTCATTTAATTGTTCTGCTGGCCCTTGTTGACAAAGCGCCCATAAATCGTAACCTAATACGCTAGAGGCTTCAGCAAAAATTTGCGTAACAAGTGGATAATGTTCTGCTAGCTCCGCTAGCATGCCAATAGATTGTGATCCCTGGCCAGGGAATATGACGGTGATATTTGCAGTCATGATGTCTCGCTAGTATTAATATTCAAGCAATGCTGAGCCCCAAGTGAGCCCACCACCAAAGGCTTCTAGTAATAAAGTATGACCGCGTTGCACACGGCCATCGCGTATTGCGACATCTAATGCTAAGGGAATGGATGCTGCTGACGTATTAGCATGTTCATGTATGGTGGTAACAACTTTGTCCATGGGCATATCAAGTTTTTTAGCCATGGCCTGAATAATGCGTAAATTGGCTTGATGGGGAATTAACCAATCTATATCGCTACGTTGCATATTGTTAGCCTGTAGTGTTTCATCAACGATACCACCCAAATGCTTAACAGCAAATTTAAATATCGGATTACCATTCATATGCAGCTTACATTTATCTTTATTGACTGCAATTGGGTGACTGCAGTGTAACAATTCACTCTGTTCGCTGCTCGCATGCAAGTGCGTTGAATAAATGCCCGGTCGATTACTTGCGCTTAAGATCACCGCACCAGCACCATCACCAAACAATATACAGGTTGAACGATCCGTCCAATCAACTAAGCGAGTAATGCTTTCGCTAGCAGCGATTAAGATGGTCTTGGCTGCGCCGCTACGGATATATTGGTTGGCTATACTCAACGCATAAATAAAACCAGAACAAGCCGCTGTAATATCAAAGGCTGGACAATGATTTACAATACCTAAATCTTTTTGTAAATAACAAGCCATGCTTGGAAAAACTTTATCGGGTGTACACGTGGCGCCAATGATCATATCAAGCGATTCGGGCGCTATATTTGCAGCGGCTAAAGCATTTTTAGCTGCTCTTAGAGCCATCTTCTGGGTAGCGTCACTACCTTCGGCAATATGACGAACTTTCATGCCTGTACGTGAAACAATCCATTCATCGGTGGTATCAACCATTTTTTCTAAATCAGCGTTGGTGATAGTTTTCTCAGGAACGTAACTACCTGTGCCTAAAATACGAGAAAAAATAGTGTTGTTCGTCATGGCTACAATAATTCCTCTAATAATGATCCTACTTGCTCATGGATCCGTTTAGGAATATCTTTCTCGACTTCTAATACGGCTTCTTCAATGGCATTAGCATATCCAACAATTTTGGCGCCACCGTGGCTTTTGATAACGATACCGCCAAGCCAATTAAACTAGCACCATTGTATTGTGCTGGATCTAGACGTTTTTTTATAGCTTTGATAACGAACAACATACAAACAGCCGATAAGCGTGTTAACCAATTGCGTTTAAAGGCCTCTTTTGTTTTAGCACCAATTAATTTTGCAGTACCTTCCATTGCTTTTAAAGCGATATTGCCAACAAAACCATCGCAAACAACCACATCAACATCGCCTTTGTAAATACCGTCACCTTCAATGTAACCAACATAATTAATCGCCTTTAAGCGCTTTAATAATGCAGATGTTTCTTTCACTTGTAAATTGCCTTTAATTTCTTCTTCACCGACATTGAGCAACGCCACTTTAGGGCGGTCAATATTCTCAACGGCTTGTGTTAATACAGATCCCATCACCGCAAATTGACACAACTGCTCAGGGGTAGAATCAAGATTAGCACCGAGATCTAACATGTGGACTGGATGCCCTGGAATAGTTGGTAATGTTGAAATAATCGCAGGTCGATCGATACCGGTTAACGTTTTTAACACAAACTTTGATGTTGCCATTAAGGCGCCTGTGTTACCGGCACTGACACAAGCTTGTGCCCTACCTTCTTTTACTAAATTAATGGCCACTCGCATCGATGAATCTTTTTTAGTGCGTAACGCCAATGCGGGAGACTCATCCATGGTAACTATTTCTGAGGCATGCTGTATGATAATGCGTTCAATCGAGCTTCTTTTGTTATAACGCTTTAACGAGCGTTGCAAAAATTCTCGATCGCCTACTAAGATCAACCGTAAATTTAAATGCTTTTTCAGCACCCGCAACGCCGCAGGGATAACAACCTTGGGGCCATAATCCCCGCCCATTGCGTCAATACTAATAGTGATAATATTCAACAGGGTTACTCTTCGCTGTCGTTTTTAGTTTCCATTTCAATTTCTTTCTTACCGCGATAAAAACCATCCTTACTGATATGATGGCGGAGATGTTTCTCACCGCTGGTTGAATCAATGGATAAGGTGGGATTGGTTAATGCATCGTGCGAGCGACGCATGCCGCGCATTGATCGTGATTTTTTACTTTTCTGTACAGCCATTTTACTTTTCTCTCATATTATCAGTCATTTGCATACTACGATTTACAACGGTGGAGATTTTAGTGTGTGAAGTATTGCAAATGGGTTATTACGCTTCTCTGATTTTTCAATAAAAGAAACGTGACTATCTTCACTACTTAATTGATCATTACAGTTTTTATCGTCATGCTTTACCACCAAAGGTAACTGTAAAATCAACTCATCTTCCACCAAGTTATTGGTATCAATCAATTCATTGTTATGAATAAAGATATCATGTTTATTGACATATTCTTCAGGCAAACGCTTAGCCTGCTCTTCATTCGCCACGAGATACATAATAAAATCTGCTGCGATAGAATATGACATGGTTTCCATACATCGTTGACAAACCAACGATAGCACAGTTGCCAAATGACCCTGTAAACAGTACAAACCTTCTTGTTGATCTTTAGTTAACAGCAGTTCAACATTTACATCGGCAAATTTATCTTGCAATGACGCGCTTAATCTTGGCATCGCGGCAATAGATAGGCAACCTGCTATACGCTGCCCCAGTGCCCAATGTAGTGGATCGAGTGTTTTAGGTAACTTCCCCCTATTCATAGGTGCGCACTATACCGATGAATGGGTATATAATCAAGAACTCTTTTATTAAATGGGAGTAAAAAATGTCCAAACTGTCACAAAAAATCATTTATTTAACACTAGGATTATTATTTTTATACCCTTTAGTGGGTCAAGCTAATACCCCTGAGCTAACGACCGTTGCTTACCAAGTTCGTCAACAACAGTGGATGACCAGTAACACCGCCCATGTGACCGTTCTTATTAACGCAACAATCAATGCAACGCAGTTAGCTAATATGCAACAAACCCTTATGAAAAGGTTAAAAACGGTCAACGCCCAATCTATCTGGCATATTACGCAAGTTCAACATAAAATCAATCAAGCTAATTTATTAGATGTGCAAGTACAAGCACAAATTCGTGTACCTAACCAACAGATAGCCAATTTAATAGCCACCTTGAAAAAGCAAAGTCATCCAGGCCTGAGGCTAACATTATGGCACATTGATTACACACCCAGTTTAGCTGAACAACAAAAAGTGATGGTAACGCTACGCCAAAAAATTTATGCGCAAAGCAAACAAGAGATACAACGATTAAACCGTACTTATTCTAAACAACATTACGCGGTACAATCCATTCATTTTATGCCCCGCTTTATACCGTTACCGATCATGGCGCTAGCAAGAGTCAATAAGCAAACGTTGGCAAATATAAAACCTGTGGCTTTTAATGTCGAAAAACGCTTAACGCTTAATGCTCAAGTGGTGTTGGCGGCGAAGCGAAAAGATTAAACGCCACCATAAAATTAGCGCAGAAGCGGTAACACCTATCGCTAACCCCCACCACAAACCGTTACCGCCCCACTGCATCACAAAGGCTAATGTCGTACCACTGACCACCCCAATCAACCAATATGAAGTCATACCAAGTAACATGGGAACAAAGGTGTCTTTCAAACCACGTAATGCACCGCTAATAATGACTTGTAAAGAATCAACCAATTGAAAACAGGCAGCAATAGCAAAAAACGGCACAGTATACTGCAATAAAATCAGATATTCGTGTTGATTATTCCCGGTAAAAATTTTGGTAAGCAAACCGGGAATAGTTAAGAAAATAGTGGCTGCAACAATTGAGCACATAACACCAAGCAACATGCCAACATTGATAGCACGCTTCATCGCTTTGGGTTGTCTAGCACCAATGCTATGTGCTACACGTATACAGGTGGCTTGCGACAATCCCAAATAAAACATAAAACTCACGCTAGATAATTGAATAACCACTTGATGAGCTGCCAATTGTTCCGTGCCCACATACCCCATAAGCAGCGCTGCCACTGAAAACAAACCGACTTCTAAACCTATGGTTGCACCAATAGGTAAACCAACACGAAATAATTCACCTATTTTTTGCCAATTAATGGCGGGTAATGCGTCAACCAATAAATAGGCACGTAATTTATTATGTCCATAAATACCTATTAACATCGCAGCAAACATTAGCCATTCCACTATCACGCCAGCAATGCCAATACCTTGCACATGTAAAGCTGGCAAGCCCAGTTTTCCGTACATAAGAATATAATTGAGTACGCCCTTCAGTGGTAACGCAACCAATGCCACGATCATAGTAAGTCGCGGTACGTGTAATGCGGCAAATAATTCACGACAACCAATGAAGCCCAAAATAGCGGGGGTCGCCCACACAAAAGCGTGTAAAAATGTTCTGCTTAATGCAACGATTTGTGCATCTTGATGAATCAGTAGAAAAAAATCAGGGATGAACCAAACCAAGACGCCAAAAGGTAAGGATAATAGAACAATTAAATAAAACCCTTGATGGGCATGTTGGGCAATCGCTTGATGATCGCGTGCGCCATATGCTTGTGCAACAAAAATGCCCAGGGCACTAATAATGCCGACAAAGACGACAAAAACCACGATAAATGTAGCGATAGATAAAGCACCTGCAGCAAGTACGACCGGCCCTAATCGACCCATCATTGCTGTATCAACAACCTCAATACCAATTTGCGCTAACAATGCGGCAACAAGCGGTAATGCTAAGTGCAATGTTTGTCTTAATTCAAGATGATAACGGATATTAAACATGCGGGGATTGTAGCACGGCCATTTAAAATCATAGTATAATCGCCGCAATCAAAAATAATTATTGTTGTTTAAGTCACAATTAACTGGGAATTATCATGCTACAAACTTATCGCCAACATGTTGCCGAACGCGCACAGTCCAATCTTCCACCATTGGCATTAAATGCTGAACAAACTAATGCGTTAGTAGAACTATTAAAAGCCCCGCCTAAAGGCGACGAGAAAATAATTTTAGATTTATTGACCCACCGCATTAGCCCAGGAGTAGATGAAGCAGCCTATGTTAAAGCCGCTTTTTTAGCGGCTATTACTAAAAATGTCGCGCAATCACCGTTGATTGATGCCCAACACGCCACTAAACTATTGGGTACCATGCTAGGTGGTTATAATATTCAACCGCTCATTGACTGTTTAGATAATGACGTATTGGCACCCATAGCAGCGGTTGCTCTGTCAAAAACGCTACTGATGTTTGACGCTTACCATGATGTTGTTGAAAAAGCTAAAACCAATGCGTATGCTAAACAAGTGTTAACGGCATGGGCCGATGCGCAATGGTTTTTAGACAAGCCAGCACTGGCCGAAAAAATCACATTAACTGTTTTCAAAGTGCCCGGTGAAACCAACACTGATGATTTATCACCAGCGACTGAAGCATGGAGTCGCCCTGATATCCCTTTGCATGCTTTGTCAATGCTGACAAAAAAAATGGATAACCCTTTGGATACCATTGCGGCATTAAAAAAACAAGGACACCCCTTAGCTTATGTTGGTGATGTGGTCGGCACTGGTTCATCACGTAAATCAGCGATTAATTCTGTATTATGGTATATCGGAAATGATATTCCACACGTGCCTAACAAACGTCAAGGTGGTTATATTCTTGGTGGTAAAATTGCACCTATTTTCTTTAATACCGCAGAAGACTCCGGCGCCCTACCCATTCAAGTCGATACTAGCAAATTAAATATGGGCGATGTTATTCATATTTACCCACATACTGGCAAAATAACGAATGAGGCGGGGGAAACATTAGCTAGTTTCACGTTAAATCCTAGCACTATGGCCGATGAAGTGCGCGCTGGTGGTC
>JAESTO010000095.1 GCA_016763565.1 Gammaproteobacteria bacterium
AAACCTACGGGCATGGACAAGCCAGAGGCTAAATTACGATGAATTTGTGATTCAGTGGTGCGCGCACCAATCGCTGCCCAACTAATTAAATCACCGATATATTGTGGTGTAATGGTATCTAAAAATTCAGCGGCCGCCGCCAAGCCTAATTGATTAACATCCAATAAAAATTGCCGGGCTAATAACAGGCCATGGTTAATATCATTGCCATTATTTAACTTCGGATCATAAATTAATCCCTTCCAACCAATGGTAGTGCGCGGTTTTTCAAAGTAGACACGCATAACAATACATAAGGCATCGTCCAATTCTTGGGATAATTGTTTAAGCTTTTTGGCATATTCTAATGACGCATTGATATCATGAATAGAGCAAGGTCCTACAATAGCGAGTACGCGTGGATCGCGACCAGCCACAATAGCTTCTATTTGCTGCCGTTTTTGGTAGATAAAATCAATAGTTTTCTCATCTATAGTAATTTTTTGCTGCAGTAACTCTGGCGAAGACAACGCCTTAATCGATTGAATGCGGGTGTTGGTGTTTATATTCATGGTGTTAATTATAGTACAAATTTGGGTTAATAGTTTATCGGTGGTGTCAATAATAGTATCGGCGACCGTTGGATAGAGATTTTCTCGGTTAGCTATATAGTTCTGAAAATCTGCTGCAATATTATTTTTATCGATAAAACTAGGCAAATTAGCTTGTTGCAATAAGCGTTGATAGAGTTGTTGTGTATCAACAAACAAATAAATAATTTTGCCCAGTGACTTAAGATGGTTTACGTTAGCGGGGTTGGTCATAACACCGCCACCGGTAGCAATGATAGTATCATGAATACCCGTCAGTGACTGTATCGCTTTTACTTCTAATTGACGAAAAGCTTGTTCGCCCACTAGTTGATGAATGTCCCGAATAGCAAGGCGTTGATTATGTTGTTGATAATAATGTTGACAAATCAGCGCATCGCTATCAATAAAATGGTAGTTATATTGTTGAGCGTATTGTTTACCAAGCGTAGTCTTACCACAATTTTTAAAGCCACAGAGAATGATGTTATTCATTAATATTGCAATCTAAATTTTTCATGTCAACTAAAAAATCAGGATAACTTTTTTTAACACAATCAATATCATGAACCGTTGATTGGCTCGATACATCAGCTGTATCCGGAATACCAAGAGCCGCAACGACTAGGGACATCACAATGCGGTGATCATGATGCGAAGTTAAATTATCTGCAGCATGCAATGTGGCATGATGAATAGTCAATCCATCGCTGGTTTCGTGGATATCAGCCCCCATTTTTGTTAATTCAGCCGTAATAGTCGCGAGTCGATCGCATTCTTTGTTGCGGGCAATTGCCGCATTGGTTAGGGTGGTAGTACCCTGCGCATAACAACCAACCACCGCTAATATAGTGACGGCATCAATAAAGTCATTAATATCTAGCTCACAGCCGTGTAGGCCATTTCCTGGTTTAACCCTCAATGAAAAATTTTTCTCATCGATAATGATATTGGCTCCCATTTTAATCAGCGCATGTATTAATTGTTTATCGCCCTGAGCATCGTTTATATCGAGATTGTCAATGGTGATGGTTGACTGGGTAATAATTGCCGCGACCAGTGGATAAGCAATAGAGCTAAAATCACCCACTACCGTATAATTAAAACCGTTTAAAGATTGCTTGCCGGTTACCACATAATGTTGATAATCAGAGTGTTGATATTGTAAGCCCAGTCGATCAAACCAGGCAAGGGTCAATGCTAGCCAGGGTTTCTCGCCTGGATTACGCACGCTAATTTCAGTGGTACCCTCTAACAGAATAGCAGCGATCAGTAGTGCAGAAACCGGCTGTGAATCGGCACCATCCAGCGAGGTGTGACCCGCGTGAATAGGGCCTTTAATAATGAGGGGTGCATAACCATCATTTTTAGTGCTAATGCATTGCGCGCCAAGTTGTGATAAGGCTTCAATTAAGGGTTGCAGTGGGCGATTATAGCGTACAGAATGATCGCCAGTGAAAATTGTATAACCTTCGCACAGCGCAGCGATTGCGGCAACGAAGCGCAACACTTGTCCAGAATTACCCGCATCAATAACGTTATCAGCTAAACGAGGTTTACCTGACACACCAATAATATCAAGTTGTGTATTATTTTGTGAAATATTAGCGCCAAGTAATTGACACGCTTGAATCATTGCCGCGGCATCGGGGGAGGGCAAGTAGTTGCTAATGATACTTTTTCCTGTTGCTAAACTGGCAAATAAAATAGCTCGCAATGAGTGTGATTTCGAGGGTGAAGCACTAATAGTGCCGGATAGTTTCGATGGTTTAATGGTGTAATTTTTCATAAATAATCTCAGAACAATAACTAAAATTTTCCTGCGCGAATTAACCCACCCAAACCAATGCGTTGTAATGCGTATTCCAAATGGGCTCGGATTTCACTAGCACTTTCCATGAGTAAACATTCGCGTAATAATTGTTTAGCATAGCTTAATGAGAAACGACGAATAACCCATTTAATACGTAAAATACTTGCAGTATTAGCACTAATAGCATCGGTTTCCATCGCTAATAATAAAGGAATAGCAACCGGGTCGTTTGACATTTCCCCACATAAACTGACTGTTTTTCCTGCATGATGAGCCGCATCTATAGTGTGTTTGATAGCAAATAACACCGCCGGATGAAGCGAATCATATAAATTAGCAATACGGGTGTTATTGCGATCGACTGCGAGTAAATATTGTGTTAAATCATTGGTGCCAATTGAAAAAAAATCAGCGCGTTTAGCCAGTGCTTCTGCTTGGTAGACTGCTGAGGGAACTTCAATCATGACACCTAAGGGTGGTAAGACAATGCCATCGTGTTGTTTTTTTAATTCGTAATAAACTTGGTTAAGTAAGCCAGAAGCTTCATCGAATTCACCGACTTGGCTTATCATCGGCAATTTAATGCGTAAATTATTTAAGCCAATATTCGCCCGCAGTAAAGCACGGAATTGCGTGAGTAAAATTTCGGGTTGGTCCAGTGATATGCGGATACCGCGCCAGCCTAAAAAAGGATTGGTTTCTTTAATAGGAAAATAAGGTAGCGTTTTATCACCACCAATATCCAACGTGCGAATGGTAACGGGAAGGGGCGAAAAGGCATTGAGTAATTGCCGGTATAATACATATTGTTCTTGCTCTGTAGGGAAACGCTCTTTCGTCATGAACGGTATCTCAGTGCGGTATAAGCCGACACCTTCTGCACCGGCATTTAACGGCTTATCAAACTCATTATCCACACCGGTATTGACCCACAATTTTATTGGATAACCATCAATGGTTTCTGCGGGTAAATGATGTAGTTGCGCTAGGTAGTCATCGAGTTCTTGCT
>JAESTO010000096.1 GCA_016763565.1 Gammaproteobacteria bacterium
ACCAGCACCCATCACTCCACCGGCACGATAAGGCAAATAAATAGGGGAGGCATGCAGATGCAAACTAAATAATCCAGTCAATGCCATCAGCAATAACAAGAAGCCTATGCCACGTAGGACTAACAAATGGTAATTGATTCCCTCACTTTCTTGCTGGCCTTGGCGGAATAATAACCAGCCACTATAAACAAATACAATAGGAAAAAGATAAGCGATATAACCAAATGCGTAAAGAAAAATATCGGAAAATAGCGCACCAACACGGCCACCAGCATTTTGAATGGCCGTCATATCACCGGTATTCGACCAACCTGGATCGGTGTTGTGGTAGCTAGCCAGTGATAATAAGAAAAAAATAGCGAAAGCCGCTAATAAAATAAAAAGGCCTTCGTGTAAACGTCGCCATAAAAATGGGTTAATCTCAGAAGGTGATTTTTTTTGCTGCACTTGTTTCAAATTGATTTAGACCTTAGGTTAAAAAATAGTTATTCTAGCATGGCGCCAGAATCAACGGTTGAATGCGCGCCAGCTGCCAATTCCAGGTTAAAATACTAGCCAAATATGATAGCATTCTTTAGATAATTTTATATAGAAATCAACAAATGACAACACAACATCATCGTTTAATTATTTTAGGTTCAGGCCCTGCTGGCTATACTGCAGCTATTTATGCTGCGCGAGCTAATCTTAATCCCATGCTCATTACTGGCATTCAGCCAGGTGGCCAGCTAACGATTACCACAGATGTTGATAATTGGCCGGGTGATGATCAAGGTGTTCAAGGCCCAGAGCTAATGCAACGCATGCTAAAACATGCTGAGCGATTTAACACACGCATTATTTTTGATCACATTAACAAGGTTAACCTAAAAGAAAAAACATTTGTTTTACAAGGTGATAGCGAAAATTACTCATGTGATGCATTAATTATTGCCACGGGGGCAAGTGCTAAATATCTCGGACTTGATTCTGAACAAGCATTTATGGGCAAAGGCGTTTCCGCCTGCGCTACTTGCGATGGCTTCTTTTACCGTAATAAGCCAGTGGCCGTCATTGGTGGTGGCAACACGGCTGTTGAAGAAGCGTTGTATCTAGCAAATATTGCGTCACATGTCACCGTGATTCATCGTCGCGATCAATTCCGCAGTGAGAAAATCCTTGCTGATAAATTAATGCAAAAAGCCTTACAAGGTAATGTGACCATCGAATGGCATCATGTGTTAGAGGAAGTGCTCGGTAATGATAACGGTGTAACCGGCATAACTATTCGTCAAGCAAAGAACAACATCCTAAAAAAACTGGATGTAGACGGCGTATTTATTGCCATTGGCCACAATCCCAATACTGATATATTTATTAACCAACTTGATATGAATGATAGTGGTTATATTAAAGTCAATAGCGGCATTAGCGGTAACGCCACAGCAACAAGTCTCCCTGGGGTATTTGCCGCCGGTGATGTCATGGACTCTATTTATCGCCAAGCCGTGACATCAGCAGGCAGCGGCTGTATGGCAGCATTGGATGCAGAGAAATATTTGGATGCACTATGAACTATGAATTGCAACCATCAATAATCATTACTTGCCAACAAATAGATGCCGCACTAGTTATTATTAATGATACATTTAAGGAAATTTAACCATGAAAGAAGAAATGTTTAAACAAGCTAAACAAATTATGCAACAGGCTTATTCACCTTATTCTAAATTTAAAGTCGGCACTTGTTTGCGCACGACAAATAATAATTTATATGTCGGTTGTAATGTCGAAAATGCTTCTTATAGTTTAACGCATTGCGCAGAAAGTGGCGCAATTATGAGCATGATCGCTGCAGGAGAAAAACAAATTGCTGAAATAGTGATCGTAGGCAGTGGCGATTTTATTTGCACGCCCTGCGGCGCATGCCGACAACGTATTCGTGAATTTGCTGCGCTAGATATAGCAATACATATGTTTAGCTATAGCGGCGAACACAACACCATGACATTACAACAATTGCTACCTGAATCATTTGGCCCTGAGCACTTTTCAAGATCAAGCTAACAGGCCTCAAGCCATATACATGCCGCCATTGACATGTAGCGTTTCACCGGTAATATAACTGGCGTTAGTCGATGCTAAAAAAGCTGCTGCTGCAGCAATTTCTTCGGGCAGCCCTACTCTTCCCATAGGAATGTTTGACAATAATTTTTCTTGGTAATCTTCAGGCAAAGCATCCGTCATATCACTCTTAACAAAACCTGGTGCAATGACGTTAATCGTGATATTACGACTCGCCACTTCTTTTGCTAATGATTTACTGAAACCAATTAAACCTGCCTTAGCTGCCGCATAATTGGTTTGCCCTGGGCTACCGGCACAGCCTGAAATTGAACTAATGTTAATAATTCTTCCCCAGCGATTTTTAATCATCGGTCGAATACACAATTTGCACATACGGTAAATGCCTTTTAAGTTGGCATTAATTACGTCATCCCACTCGTCTTCTTTCATGCGCATAAATAAATTATCGCGAGTAATGCCGGCATTATTAATTAAGATATCGGGCATTTTATAATTGGTTTTTAAGGTTTCACGCAATGCCTCAATTGAATCTTGTTCAGTGACATTTAATACCACACCATGACCATTAAGTTTGTGCTGGCTGAAAAAATCACTGATTGCTTCAGCGCCTTTTATTGACGTTGCGGTACCAATAACCAACGCATCTTGTTGTGCTAATTCTGTAGCAATAGCACGGCCAATGCCACGGCTAGCACCCGTTACTAAGATAACCTTATCTTTTAACATAATGTATGTTCTCCCATGATCACTTGCAGTGTCGCTGTATCATGAACAGCGACATATTTTATCGATTTATCAATGCGCTTATTTAAACCGGTTAATATCTTACCAGGCCCACATTCCACAATAGTATCAATACCTTGTGCAATAAGTGTTTGCACCAGTTCAACCCAGCGTACCGGTGAATACAATTGTTGAATCAACGCTTGTTTAATGTCTTGAGCTTGTTGATGGCAAGCGACATCAACATTATGAAAAATTGGCAGTGTTGGTTGCTGTAGCGTAATGTTCTCTAATTCTTTTGCTTATAAATCAGCCGCAGGTTTCATCAGCTGACAATGTGATGGCACACTCATTGGCAATAATAAAGCACGTTTAGCACCCGCTTCTTTTGCTAACACTATTGCTTGCTCAACCGCTGATTTATTACCTG
>JAESTO010000012.1 GCA_016763565.1 Gammaproteobacteria bacterium
GAACCAGCTGAACAGCAATTATAAATTTGATTTATCGAAACAATGGTATGAATATATTTTCAACCCAACGGATGGAACGAGTCATTGTTGGCAATTCCAGCCGTTACAGAGCGTTCCGTCTGACGATTACGATGTAAATAAAATGCTCGACCGCCCTGGATTATTAACATTGTATGAGAATGACCCGTTTGATCCCGATACCTTGGCTCGAGTGGTGCATGGCTCTTACCAAAAAGCGATCGTGATGCGTTACATAGACAACTTAATTCAATGGGGTGATACGTTATTTTCCCGTTATACTTGGGAGAGCAATACCGAAGCGACATTACTGTATGTGTTAGCCGATAGTTTATTGGGTGATGAGCCTGAAATGGTTTATGACAGTGGGCCGGAGACAGTACAAACCTATGGTGATTTAAACACTAATGCCATCCATCCGTTCTTAATTGATTTAGAGGCGCAATCGCCGCAAGCACTGGTGAGTGTCACGGTGGGTGATTCCCAACCATTTAATCTCATCCAGTCCTATTTTTGCATCAGTGAAAACAAGCAATTTATGCAGTATTGGCAGACGACGGATGATCGATTATATAAGCTTCGTCATGGCTTAAATATTCAAGGACAAGTACAGCCACTGGCGCTGTTCCAAGAAGTTTTGGATCCCAATCAGTTAATGGGAAATACCGGTTCTTTTCGTGATCAAGCTGCGTCATTGAGTGTTGCACCGAGCGTACCGTATTACCGTTTTAATGCTATTTTAGGTTTAGCGAGAAGCATGGCGAGTCGAGCAGCACAGTTGGGTTCCGAGCTACTCAGTGCGCTTGAAAAACAGAGTGCAGAGCAAATGAGTGTCTTGCAAGTGACGCAAGAGGCGAGTGTGTTATCGCTGATGACCCAGGTTAAACACGATCAGATAGAGCAGCTTATCGCTACCCAAAAAAGTTTAGCCAGCTCGCTAGCGAATGCTAGCCTTCGCGAAGACACTATGGACGGCTTATTGGATCAAGGATATTCTGTTTGGGAAGCGGAAAGCTTAGGCTTTGCCAGCGAATCGATAGCGTTTCTTGGTATTGCGGAAGCCATGAAAACAACGGCTACGCCGGTGTATTTATTACCCACTGAATTTGGATTAGTGGTAGGTGGGGCGAACCCCGGTGGTTCACTGGAATGTGCGGCCGGTGTTTTTCAAACGGCGTCAGCGTTGTGTGGTCATGCGGCGCAAATCAGTACGACCATCGGTCAATTTCAACGACGTAAACACGATTGGGAATTGCAACGTGATTTGGCTATCAACGATGTTGCACAGATAAACGCGCAAATGGAAGCGAACGATTATGCCTTACAAGCGGCACAACAAGATTTAGTGATCAATCAACGCAGTATTGTGTATGCCAATAAAGTGGAGAAATTTGTGAGAACCAAATTTACCAACAAAGAACTTTACCAATGGATGGCGGCGCGTCTATCAACCATTTATGCGCAAACGTATCAACTGGCGCTGCAGCTGGCGACGATGGTTGAAACGGCATATCAATATGAATTGAGTAACAATAAAACGTTTATCAATCCACTGGGTTGGGATGGCGCTAAAAAAGGCCTGTTGGCTGGCGACGCGTTATTATTTGACTTAGATCAACTGGAGATGGCATACACCAGCAACAATGTTCGCAAGTTAGAAATTGAGAAAACCATTTCGCTGCGGCAGTTAGATCCAGAGCAGTGGAAGAACTTTCGCGAGGAAGGGGAGTGTACCTTTTCTTTTGATGAAAAATTATTTGATTATGATTACCCGGGTCATTACGATCGAACAATCCAAACGATTGCGGTGAGCATACCTGCGATTGTGGGACCGTACCAGAATATTCAAGCATCGTTAACACAAACCATGAACCGGGTGATTATAGAACCTGATATCAATGCGGTCAAGGCGTTGATAGGAAACGATGGCGATGAACAACAGCCGAGCGCACAGCAACTACCGAGCAGTATTCGCAGTCATTGGAATGCGAACCAACAGGTGGCGATTACGCGTGGGGTGAATGATGACGGATTGTTTATGTTGAATTTTGGTGATGAACGTTATCTACCGTTTGAAGGAACCGGTGCTGTGTCTGAGTGGAAATTAAGTATGCCACCAGAGAGTAACCCGATTGATTTGAAGACTATTACCGATGTGATTATTCAATTAAAATATACGGCGGTAGATGGCAGTAATACGGTGGCGAAAGACGTCGACGTCGATGGCGATAATGCTAATCCCAATACCTTTAGACGAGCGGTGAAGGAGTTGCTGCCTGATTATTCAAGTGATTGTTATGTGAGTTTGAGTCAAGCTTGCCCGGATGCGTGGTATGCCTTTTTGAATCAGCCCACGCATGAATTGGATTTCTCGGTGCTGTTATCGCTGTTTCCATTTAATTTGCAATCGACAGACTCAGCGCTGAAAGTAGGTAATGACCAAGGCGAAGTGGGGCTATTTCCTGTATTGGCACACAGTGTTGATGCTGGGGATAAAGCGAAGCTACCTATACAATTCAATGATAAAAATAATCCCTGGGATAAGAGCACTAACCGGGTGCTGATGCAGCCGGGTAATCATAGCGAGCTTGCGATTAATCAGGGGCTGGATTGGAAAGTGATTCTCAAGGGTACGATTCCTAGTGACTTGTTAACCAACCCCTCAGATCAAGCTTCGCCCATTGATGGTTCTAAATGGCTAGATATCATGATGGTGATTCCTTTTACGGGGGCACTTTTCAAGAAGCCACTTTAATTGTTAGCGGTATTATAGTGGCTTAACTTATATTTGCTGCTGTTTTGTCATTACTGCGAAGGCGGTAATTTAGTGTTTGCGTAGCAAACACTAAATAACAAAATGTCACATGTAAGTTGATTCACTCTAGTTTTTGTAGGTTGGACATTTCAATTTGTGTAACTTTCGTAGAAGGCTCATTGTATCAAGTACTAACGAACTGTAGACTTGCTTCTATTAACAGGAAACGTCATTAATGATGCTTTATTTACTGTAGTCTTATCTATATATGCGTATGTTGTAGGTCATCCTACGCAGACAAACTATGTTTTGATATGCAGTCATTTACTCATGGATGCTTTTATATTTTGGTATTTTGCGACATATCATTTTTCACTTAAATTTTATACAATCTGGAAAAGCTAATGTATGTAGGTGATCATATTATATTATCCAGCGCGCTTGCGGTAGTTATTGCCAGTCGCTTTAATTTTAAATTAGTGAGTACGATGGCGTGCATGATTCTATTAAACACAATAGATATCGATCATGTTTTCTATAATTACCTTGATGATAGCACCGCAAATTCTCTAGCGTTACACCCCGCCCATATTTATGTAGGGATTGCTCTGTTTCTAATTTCACTTTTAGCTATTTTTCATAGGCCATTTGCATACTATGCTTTAGCGGTCATCGCTGGTTATAGTCTTCATCTAACCGCGGATGCGTTGGCTTCTTTTGTTCAGTATCAAAAGCAATATTTATTAATTTATACCTTTATAAATATACTTGTTTTTATTAGTGTCGTTTATTATTATGTTTTATCAGGGCCAAAATTAAAATTAATTATTTACATTATATTATCAATGTTAGCTTGCTATTTAATAGAAGCATCCATTCTTTACGGGTTGAATATTCATATGAATACAAGTATTTTGCCTATTCTCGTTGGCGTTGGTCTTCATTCAGTGGTCGCCTTTCTTTGTTATATCTTGTTTCGGCGTGCAGAGTTTATACTGGATAGCTAAGTAAGGTATTGAATACGTTACTTAGACATTAGTTATTCTTTTTATCGTTGTTTTTGATGACACACGCCATCATGATAGTGATAAAAACAATCAGTGCACCGTACTGTTTTAATAAGCTACTCCACGCAAAATGCTCAATTAAACCATAACCCTGCCCGATGATAATGATGCCAATAAAGGCTATCGCAAGAATAGGTGCATAAGGAAATAGCTTTGCCTTGTATAATAATGGCGTTGGATTGTTTTTCAGGTAGCGTCGTCTGAAGAACAAATGCGTAAGTGCAATACCAAACCAGGCAATAAAGCCGCACAGTGCTGAAATGGTTAGTAGCGCAGTAAATAACACACCACTGCCTACCAGTGAGGATAAAAAGACGCAAGATCCAATGAGTGCTGTGCCTGCTAATGCATAAATAGGAAGGCCATACGAGGTAATTTTGCTAAATACTTTAGGTGCTTGACCGGCGCTTCCCATATGCCAAAGTGTTCGGGTTGCGGCATACATACTTGCATTAGCCGCGGAGACTATCGCAATCAACACCACGAAATTAATGATATTGGCAGCTAGGCCATGCCCAAAATAATTTTGAAAAATCAAGGTAAAGGGGCTAGAGTCAACACTGTTTTGATGTGCTAGTGCCGGATCATTAAAGGGAATTAAGAGGCTAATAAATAGCGTCGTGATTATGTAAAATAAAATGAGTCGCCAAAAAATGGTTTTAACAGCTTTGGGTATATTTTTTTGTGGATCTTTGGTTTCCCCGGCACTAATCCCCATCAATTCAGCACCTTGAAATGCAAAACCTGCTACTAAAAAAACAGAAAAAAATCCTAGCCAGCCATGATGAAATGGGCCACCGGCGATAAAAAGATGGTGTATGCTCATGGTGGTATGTTTGCCAATTAAAAAGCAACATAAGACAATAAAAGTAATAATGACAGCCACTTTAATAAAGGACAGTAAATATTCCATTTCTCCAAACACTCTGACAGAAAATAGGTTAATAGTTAGGATCAAGGAAAAAAATAGTCCTGAGATGATGGCGGGTGAAACATCTGGAAACCAATATTTCATAATAATGGTTGCTGCGGATATTTCAACAGCCAGGGTAATTGCCCAGTTGAACCAATAGTTATAACTCATGGCTCTGCCAAATGATGTGTTTACATACAA
>JAESTO010000097.1 GCA_016763565.1 Gammaproteobacteria bacterium
TGAACAATGGAAACAGCAATAGAAACGAAACAAACGCACCATCATCCGCAAGGGCAACTGAACACCATTGCGGCACCGAGCAAGAGCCGTGACCTACAACGTCAAGCACTCAGTGATATCGTCAGTAATCGTGCCGTGCAGGCAAAAGCAGAGGCTCTGGATACCCGCGATATCCATCAAGCCGCCGCGGCAGGTGTGAGTGGCACAGGCAGCCAATTACCTCATTATGACAAGATTCAACAAGCCTTTGGTCAACACGATGTCAGCCATGTCCAAGCCTATACTAATTCATCGGCACAAGCGGCGACACGTGCCATAGGTGCTGAAGCTTATGCGACGGGTAATAAAATAGCCTTTAACAACAGTAATCCCAGCTTACACACCGTTGCCCACGAAACCGCCCACGTTTTTCAACAACAAGCCGGCGTGCAATTGAAAGGTGGTGTGGGTGAGGTGGGTGATCATTATGAGCGTCAGGCCGATGCTGTAGCGGATAAAGTAGTGCAGGGGCAGCGTGTTGATGGGATGATTGATGGCTCTTCTACGAGTGCTGGGGAATCGTCAGTGATGCAGGCGAATAATGTGCAGATGGGGAGAGGAAGTAAGACTAAAAATAGTTTGCCCGTTACAAAAAAAACAGGAACAAAAAAAGCGAAAAATAAGGCAGAAAAAATAAAAAACTACAGAGAAAAACTAAGAAATTATAGCGAAAAAGAAGAGGCTAGCAGTATGGATATATCTTCACCTGAGCCACAAACACAAGGTGCGGAAGTATTCGTTGTTAATGCTGATAGTGGTGAAATACAAAAAGGTATGATTATCGATCAAATTGAAACATCGGGTGAATTTACCTACCGAGTTGCAATTCCATCGGGTGAAATATGGGCAACACTTTCTCAATTGGTTATTCCTATATCGAGCGAAGGTGAATCATTGTTTTCGCCTCCCGCTATTGCACAGTTAGATCCAGATCTATCTGTAGTAGCTCAGTTGGAATCAAATGCACCTGAATTATTAGATATTCGTGATGTTGTCATGGGTGAATTAGATACATTAATTAGTAATAGCACAGATATTTCCCAAGTGGAAAATCAACTTGATGCTATAAAAGAAAATTATCATTTAAAGCATATTTTCACAGATGGTATTGGCCACTCTAGTCCTAAAATTATTTTTGGTATTAATCCTGATTTTGAATATTCTTTATCAGGTTCAAAACTTGAAATGCGTATGCAGGGCTTGGACACAAAGAGTAAATTTAATACAAAAGTAAAATGGCTCGCCGATAATATCAATGTTGGCGGAACTAATTTTTTAGTTGGCCAAGCAATGCATGCTTTTCCTTTATCTCAGGATCATGGAGCGGGTTCTGATACAGCTGCTAATCAAGCAACAAGATTAGGGAAAGGGAGAGGAAATTCACACGCAGATTTAATGAAAAACTTACCAACGGGTGGCCAGCTTGGTAGTAATGCTAAAGATGAAAATTATATTAGAGGTCATTTACTTAATCATGAGTTAGGTGGCCCAGCTATTGATAAAAATTTTTTTCCAATAACTGCCAAAGCAAATAGTCAACATTCAACTAATGTTGAAGAATTCATCAAGAAATCTATTAATAAGGGTTTTGTTTACGAATATACAGTTAAAATTACGCACATAAAAGATACTAATACAATCCCTGGTTCAGGTTTATACTCAGTTAATTCTAATTTGGAATTTGAGTTTGCACGATTAGATATTAATTTGAAACAATTGGATAATACTTACCATAAAGGAACCATAAATTCCGAATATAAAGGCCCTCATACTGGAACATTACCTGATAAATCATCATTTTCTGATGATTTTGATCTAGGCTCAAAAAAACAGCCCACGGCTAACAAACCAATCTCAGCTGGAGGGGACGTACTAAGCAATTTTACTGGCCGTAAAAAACCAGAAAGCTCAACATTAAAGCATTCAATAACAGATGCTCCTTTAACAGGTTTTACTTTAGCTGATCCTGGCGCAGGAAATTTTGGTGATATTTCTTTAGCGTCTACTGGCCTACTATATAAGCATCCGCCAAAGCCATATACAAAGGCGAAAACAAATAAAATTTCTTTGAAAAAATCAGATGAGATAGATATTGTCACTTATTTTCAAACGTTAGTACCAGGCTGGCTTGATACAAATATTACAACTTGGATAAAAGCGTTACGTGCCGATCCTAAAATCTCTACATGGGTTAAGGTGAACAAATTAGCTCAAGCATCTAAATTAAATAAAAAAATAGCTAATGAAATATTTAAAGTCAGTTATTTTAAATTAATAGGTGGGGTTACAATTAATGGCGCCAAATAAAAATGAGAGATAAAAATTTTTTATGTATAAATTTATTGTGTTTTAAAAAATTAAAATGGAGCTTGTTTGAATTTTAAAGAAATGATAAAAAATAAATTAAAATTAACACCACATTATAAATATGCAGTATCAAGTATGCAAATCACGCAATATTGATAAACACACCAGGACAAGGATATGGCTAAAACACCAGAATTACTATTAACATTTATCGATTACCTAAAAGGCAGTGAGCAAAAGGTACGTACCGATCGCGATCTGCAATTGCCACAAGATTTACCTGCGGTGGGTGATGACTTTAATTGGCAAGTAAGAGATTACGATAGCTTTCGTACCATGATGCTCGAAGCGCTAATCGCCCGTTTTCCTGAACGTAAGCGTTGGGTGGCGGCGGATATCGAGGTGGTGTTAATCGAATTACTGTCGGCCGAGTTAGATAAATTATCGGATACCTTGGATCGGGTGACGGCGGAGTCTTATTTAGAGACCGCGCGGCGTCCGGATTCATTGCGGCGTTTATTGTATTTTATTGGTTATGACGCGGTCGCGCAGGCGCAGCGTGAGGGGCAGATTGTCAAACAAGCGACGGCTGTCGATGATCATGCGGCGTTGCAACAATTTTGGTATGACAATCCCAGTGTGATGGAAAAAGTGCGTCATGAGGCGCCTTGGAAAACTTATCAACAACAACGCATAGTGACCTTAAGCGATTATGAAACCTATTTAATTAAACACCCCTTGGTGGTGCAAGCGAAAGCGACAACCGGTTGGAATGGTGCCTGGCCCGAGGTGGGTGTTGCCTTGCAGTTGGAAAATAAATTTTGTTTGGATGAGTCGGCAGACTACAGTGGGTTTTTAAAACAAAACATTGAAGAATTTCATCGTGAGCAGGAGTTTGCTGATGTCGATTTAGCCCCCAGTACTGCGGCATCGCCATCGCCATCGCCACGTTCCTTGTTAATGTTGTATGTCGATCGTTATCGTATGTCTGGGCAAGAAGTGACGTTAGAAGATATTCATTTTGTACCCATCATGATGGATTTAGCGATTCATGTAGCTGATTATTATTTTGCGCCACAAGTGAAAAAAGAAATTCAAACGGCATTATCAACGCAAGTCGGCAGTTTTTTTGCGCCTGGTCGCTTAGCTGTCGGAGAAACATTATTCGTGGGTGATTTATTTGCGCGTTTGCAGCAAATAGAAGGGGTCGATTTGGTGACGATTAACACCTTTAAACCGCAAGGAAAGGCAAGCGTGATACAAGCGAGTTCGGAAAAAATAGTGGTGTCTCATTTAGAAGTGATTATTTGTGATAACAATGCCGACTATCCCGAGCGTGGTAGTTATATCTTGACAGTGACAGGAGGACGTCAATTATGAACAATGATTTAACGCGTTGGAATTGGTCTGACTTACATCATATCGATTATATCGATGGCAATGCCGCCGTGTATTTGGATAGGCTGCGAGAAAAATTTGCCGAGCATTTCCCTCAGTGGGAGGATGTGCAGTGGGTGGATAATGATGAAGAGAATAAAACCGCACGTTTATTAGGGCAGTATCAAGATAAGCGTCGTGATTGGGGATGGGAATTGTCACGCAGCTTTGCACGTGCTGGTCATGTGTTAACAGAATATATTAATGCTTATGCTAATGAAGGTTTTATTGATACCGCAACCCAGTGGGAAAGTTTGCGTCGCTTAGCGGCTTTAGTGAATTATCATCCAACATCACCGGCTTCAGCGATTACCGCTTTAGTCATCGAGGCTAAAGAAGCGGGGTTATTAAGTGCCGGTTTTCAAGTTAAAAATGAACCATCGGTTGGTAAAGACACCGTTATTTTTGAAACGTTAAGTAATCTTGCGTTAGATCCCGCCTTAAATAATTTATATGCCAAGAATCATTTGCATAGCAATGCGCTGCTAAGTGGTCATCGTGTAGAGCTAGTCGGTGAAGTGAAAGATTTAGTGGTAGGGCAACCGTTGGTGTTAGCCTATCAGCATGTTGACGAAACGTCTGCATTGGAAAGTTTTTTAATTGAAAATGTGAAATTTCTGGCTAACGGTAATACACAGGTGCAATTAAATGCCGATGTTTCTGGCACGATGAAATTAGGATCGCTAGTGGTGCATGCGCAAGCTGAAGAACAATTAGCCTTGGTGGCATTGGCAGGGCAAGTAATAGATTTAACCACCGAAAATTATTTGCCCATGCGTAATACCGTTGATCTTTATGTTAATCAAGTGATTTATATTAGCAGTGGCGATAATGCCTTGTATGGCACTGTTGCTAGCGTAACGGATTATGGACTGACCTTAACAGGCAACATTGGCATTGCTAATTTTGATGTGGCCGTTGGCAACATCATCGCTACGAAAACCTTGAGTAATCTAGGGAGCGTTGTAGCTAATGAATTAATTATTCTGGGTGATTTTTCATATCTCCAAGGCAAAAAAATATTGATTAATGGCATGTTAGACGAGGTTGACAAGGCCACCTATCAATACAATGCAACGATTACGACGACTGATAATGATGGCTCAATCACTACGGCCACAGATGCGATGCACATTACAACGCACTTGAAATTTGCTAACACAACAAGCGGCACAGTTACCAGTCTCACCGTACCCGATGAAAATAGCCCAATCTGGTTTAGCGATACCCAGGTCGATTTGCAAAGCCCTATCGCTATCGATATGCCAGAAAAAATAGTCAGCGATGATTTTGTGGTATTAGTGCAAGGCAATATATCATCGTCGGCACACATAATCGAGGGTGAGTTAGTTGTCGATTTAGACAGTGAAACAGCCCGTTTATCGTCAGTATGGCGTCGCAGTAGTCAGCAATTCCACACGGCAAACACACACGTCTATGGGCATTTTAAACAGCAATTGCGTGTCGTCGATTGGCAAGTCAATCACGACCCACTAAACGAAGCTGATCCGACGAAAAGTGATTACCCCTTAACGTTACAACATACGTTACCTGAGAGTTTATTGGTGGGACAGGCCGTGTTTATTGAATCGCTATTGGATGAAAAACAATCGGTAATGAGCCGTGTGAGCTTGATCAATGGTAGCGATATTACACTCAGTGATCCTTTACCGCGGAATAGTACGCCCAGTAACCTTGTCTTCCACGCCAACGTTGTCACCGCAGGGCATGGTGAGCGCAAAAATGAAACCGTGCTAGGCAGTGGTAATGCCACACAAGCACGACAAAATTTAACTTTCCCGCTTGAGCATACGGCCTTTGTCGCCGACGAGAATTTTGTCAGAGGCATGCGTGCCGACATTATCGTAACGACAGAAGGTAAAATTTGGCAAGAAGTGGAATCGTTGGTGGAACAATCTCAGCCTACCGACCACCATTACATGGTCAATGTAACCGAAGAGGGTTATCTTAAATTAACGTTTGGTGATGGTCGCTATGGCCGACGTTTGCCAGGCGGCATCGATAATGTGCGTATTCAATACCGTCAAGGTTCTGGCACTGTCGGCAATGTCAATGCACAGCAATTAACGACAATTGTTAAGAGCAATGCATTGGTTGATGCTGTCAGACAACCGGTTGCCGCTAGCGGTGGCAGCGATATGCAAACTTTAGGTGAAGTGCGACAAGGTATTTCAACCAGTACGTCCTCGTTGGGGCGAGCCGTGTCACTGCCTGATTTTGAAACCTTAACGGTAAATAATGCCAGTGTGTGGCAAGCAAAAGCGGTGTTAACACCGACACAAGGCGTTAATGTGGTGATATTACCAGCAGGTGGTAGTGAATTAAGCGATGAGTTAAGCGCCAATTTATTGGCTTTTTTACAAAACCACACCACGCCAGGCACGGTGGTGAATGTTTCGTCTTATACACCCTTGTATTTGAATTTAAGCATTACAGTGTTTATTGATGAAACAGAAACAACCCCGGCCTCAGTGACGCAAATGATCCGTCAACAATTATTAGCTGCTTTTTCCACTGCAACGCGTTTGTTAGGGCAGGGCATTTATCGTGGTGAATTATACGGCATCGTTGAAGGCATTGCCGGTGTGCGAACGTCAGAATGCCATATAGATGATTTTGCAGGTGGTTCAGCTTCGCCACTGGAAGTTAAGCGTGACGAATACGGCATCATTCACCAAGTGTTAGCACGTGATGTGCAATTGATTTATTTAAGCGCCGATCTCAGTGAGAGTGGCGAAAATAGTGATTCAACACTTAATATTAGTGTTGAGCCATTTAAATAGGAACTATTATGAGTACATTAACATCCACCTACGGAAAAAAATTATACCAACGTTTGCCAGCGGTTTATCGTGAGCGTGACAAGGCGAATGTCGACAGTGACGGCAATGGTGATTTAGCAAAATACCTTGATGCTTTTGGCTCGGTACTCGATAGTATGCAGCAAACATTGGCACAGCGTTTGGCCGATAATTTTGTTCATACCGCGGCTTATGAAGATCCTTGCCAAGATTGGTTATTGCCGTACTTTGCAAAAATGTTATCAGTGAAATTAGTGTCATCGGATGTTGATGGTCAACGCATGGAAATTGCCAATGCCATTCGTTGGTCGAAGCGCAAAGGCACCTTAGACGTTGTGCGTGAAATTGCCGAGTCACTATTAAATAGCCAGGTGGTGTTGCAAGAAGCTTGGCCTCGCATCGCGCGCATTGCCCGCATTCCTCGCGTACGTGCATGCAGTGGTGATAGCCAACAACAAGCCCGGCAACATAAGGTGACGCCCGATTTATCCAGTATTTCTCAGGCGGTGCACGTTAGCGATAATCAA
>JAESTO010000098.1 GCA_016763565.1 Gammaproteobacteria bacterium
TAATGCTTTTAAAGCAGTCTCTTTACCTGTTACCCCAACAAACTCAGGATTGAAATAATGGACATAGGTGCCAAGTGCTTTGGGTTTATCACGTTGTGGATCAACCGATACAAATACAACTTGTGGCACGGGCTGTTTGGCTTGTTTGATTTTTAATATGACTTGATTGAGTAAGGCTAATGTCGTCGGGCAAATATCAGGACAATGTGTATATCCAAAATATAAAATACTCCAATGACCTTTGAGTGATTTATTGGTAAAGGCCCCATTGTGTTCATCCACTAAGTGAAATGGCCTCAGTAAGCGAGGGTGGGTCAATACCGTGGCATTGAGCTCATCAAGCACGGGTTGACGATGTTCTAACTTATATACCCAGCCACCAAAGACTAAGGCAATAACCCCTAATAAAATGGTAACCGTTAAGGCTATTTTTGGTTTGGCTTTTTGTGCAGTCATGATATTTTCCTCTAAACTCCAACGTGATAATAAACATAGTGATCAACAAACATCACTACAAACAATAATAACAAATAAATAATGGAATAACGAAACATATTACGACCAATCAGTGGGTCGTCTATGCGTTTTAATTTAATGGCATAGTATAAAAAAATGATGCCTAAAATAGTTGCACCCATTACATAAGTTAAGCCGCTCATACCCACCACAAAAGGTAGCCAACTGCAGACTAACAACAATATTGTATAAATCAATATGTAGGTTTTAGTGAGAGGAATACCATGGGTCACTGGCAACATAGGAATGTCTTTGACTTTAGCATATTCATTATAACGATAAATAGCTAATGCCCAAAAATGCGGTGGTGTCCATACAAAAATAATTAATACGAGCAATAAACTATTCGCGTCCAGTTGCCCCGTAACCGCTGTCCAACCTAACATCGGTGGCATAGCACCCGCCAACCCCCCTAAGACAATATTTTGTGGTGTGGAACGTTTGAGAAAAATGGTATAAATTACCGCATAGCCCAGTAAGGTAATTAAAGTAAGTAGCGCGGTAAGCGTGTTAACTTTCCACACTAATAAGCCAAACCCCGTCACACCCAATATCACTGAAAACAAAAATGCATTACGTGTGGAAATTTTACCGCTAGGAATAGGACGTAATTTAGTACGCGCCATAATAGCATCGATACGGGCGTCAATAATATGATTAATTACAGCCGCAGAACCTGCCATCAAACCAATACCCAGCAAGCCAAACACCATAATATGCCAAGGAACCAACACTAATGGCACAGCCAAATGCATCCCTACATAAGTGGTTACTAGCATTAGCAAGACCACACGCGGTTTACACATCTGCAAATAATCGCGCCATTGCGTTATAAATGAAAGTGCTGATTGATTCATGATTTTTTAAATGCCACGTAGTTAACGGTAATGATTGATAATAATAGTAACGCAGCAAAACCATTATGCGCAACAGCAATCGGTAACGGTAAAATGAATACAATATTTAATAAGCCCAAGGTAAGTTGTATTAATAATAATAACAACACCATACCACCTAAACGACGTAGGTTAACCGCTTGTGCCGCAAACCACAAACGCAATGATAACCAGCCGACCACGAAGGTAACCACGAGTGAGCCCATGCGATGCATCATTTGAATGGTTTGTTTGGCGGCAAGAGATACGTGATCAAAGGGTATCCATAATTGAAAAGCTTGATGAACATCCCAGGTTTGCGTGAGGGAACCGACATGACAAAATGGCAAGCCTAAACAAACCAGTGCGGCATAGTTAGCACTGGTCCAGCCTCCCAAGATAATTTGCCCAATTACCAGCAATAATGCCAGTACCGCCCAAAAACGTATTTTGTGCAATATCGGTTCAGTCGTCAGCTTGGTAAAATATTCATTACTTTTTAGGGTTAGCCACCATAATAAAGATAACAGAGTGAAACCACCAAGCAAATGCCCCATCACCACCAAGGGCATCAATTTTAAGGTTACCGTCCACATGCCTAGCAATGCTTGAAACACAATCATTAACATCATCAACAAACAAACGGTGGTTGAACGATACAGTTGCCGGTACTTACACAGTCCCCAAATACTTAATATAAAAATTAAAATAGCTAAAATTCCAGCGATATAACGGTGCCCCATTTCAATCCAGGCCTTTTTTTCATGGACAACATGGCCTGGAAAAGCGTGTTGTGCTTTAGCAAGACTGGCTTGAGTCTCCGGCACGGTTAATTGAGCATAACAACCTGGCCAATCTGGGCAGCCTAGGCCCGCATGGCTTAAACGGGTAAAGGCACCGGCCATCACAACAATGAGTGCCAATATTACGGTAAGCAAAGCAAGCTGCGAATAGAATGTTTTAGCGGTTGACATAGTGATTATCCAATCTGAGAAACTCTTAACAATTTACGTAAATCCCTAAGGATACTTTTGTATTGTACCTGCAATGGGTAGTGCATCATCATATTATCGTGCGGATCAACGATGTAAATAGCGCCTTGTTTTAACGTGCGACTTGCTGAGGGCAAGTTCTTAATCCAGAGGGAAAATTGTTTTTTATCAACGATATAATGCTGCATACCTGCATAGTTTTTAACTAAATTTTGCTGTAAACGCTCGGCATGTATTGGCTGATAAGTAAGCCATATCCGTACGATACGTTGGCGCTTCTTGTTGAGAAAAGAACGATATATTTGTCGTAACTTGTAGATATTATCTTGACACTCTTTTTGACACGGCAACGTAGTCACCAATAACAAGCGCCATCGGCCTGACGCAATGGCTTTGTCAATAAGGTGCTGTTGATTGGTAAAAATTTTCAATTGTGTAAAGGCTAAGGGCGGTGTAATTAAATTGCCTTGGTTGGTACCCGTATCCAACCAAGCGGGCTGAACCTTAAAGAGAATCCATGCTGCTAGTAAAGGAATAATAAAAATTAAGGCCAATAGGCTAACGGTTATATAGGCTTTACGGTTTGTCATTACGTTGAGTATTTACCACAATAAAAATAATTAATAAGGCCAAAGCCAATGCAAACCATTGCACAGCATAGCCTACGTGTCTTGCCGGTTTCATCGTCAGCGGATGCCAGCCCCGCTTGCCATCAATCGCAAAAACAAACCGTTGATGCGGTGCTAGCAAGACAATAAAAGGATATATTGGCTGCGATAATTGACGACTTATTTTAACAAAATCTAACACAGGTAACAGCCTTGGCCAACTTTCTCTCGCTATTTCTTTTAAGACGAACGTTTTTTTGGGAAATAAATCGACAAATCCTCTGATTTTCCAACGACCTTGAATATCAGGAATATAAGGTAAGTGCTTTCTTGAATGCCCTACTGGCAACCAACCCCGATTAATTAACAGTGCTTTTTTACTGCCCACCGGAATGAAGGGTGTTAACACCTGATAACCCACTTGGTTTTTGTAAAAACGATTGTCCAATAAGAATTGATGTCGATTATCAAAATAGCCAGTCAACATAATGTTGCGGTAACGGTAAGCCGCAATATTATTAAGTTTAAGCTTAGCTAGCGTCATGGGCGGTTGCTCACTGTGTTGTTGAAAATCGTGCAGTAATTGTCGCTTGTCATGCGCACGATGTAATTGCCAAAAACCTAAATCAATGAGCAATATCATCAACACCAGCGTCACGACAGTTGGTAATAATGCGGGCGCAAAGCGATGATAAAAACAAGATAAAACGAATAAGGGTTTGTGTTGTTTCAATCGTTAAACCCAATAAACATACACAAAAATCACCATCCATAGTGCTACTATGAAATACCATAACCAGCTAAGCGCTTTGACACTGAATTGATTTTCTGCGGTGAAATGTCCAGCTAAGGAGCGCATAAAGACGACCAATAAGAAAAGGGTTGATACTAATAAATTTAGCAATAACACCACGTTGATCATAAAAAATAAGCTACCGTAAATGCCACTAAAAATGGTCAATTTATAATAATAAATTGCACCTACGATACTATAACCATGAACTAAGGTGAATAAAAATGCGCATAACAATGTAGCGCCTATAGCCAAGGATAAACGCACTTTCTGCGAGGCTTTAAGTGCACAAGTCGCTAACCACATGGTACAACCACTCAACAACATAATAGCTGTTGAAATCCAGCTGTATATATTTATGACTAATGCACTGCTAGGACCAACAAATTCTTGTGCTGCAGGATTCGTTAACAAAGGCCAAGCTGCTGTGAAGTTTGGCCACAATAATAAATGGGTTAAACGAAAGGCTTCGCTGCCTTCACCACCGAGTCCGGGAATGACAAAAGCACGTACATACACCATCGAGCCTAAAAACACCAAGGCAAAAAAGGTTTGCGCAATCATGAACCAGAACATACCCCAATAGTAAGTGCGATTCATTTGCCTATCGTGCAAACCCGTACGACTTTCACGAATAATGCTTGAAAACCATACAATTAAATTCAGTGCTAAAATAACACCACCCAAGCCAAAAAGAGCAAACGCTATCTGTGGTGATTCAAAAACTTCAATCGATCCTATACCCAAGAAAAACAGGCCAATAGCACTAACAATCGGTAATGCGCTGTGTTTTGGTACGTAATAACTGCCCGGTTGATCTGACATCATTGTATCCTCAAATTACTTAATTTTACCTTGCTCTGCCTCATCAATCGCTGCGAATCTACCCGCATCAAACATGGTATATGACAAGGTTACACGGCGGATTTTTTTAGGGAGTTCACGCTCAATATGAAAAATAACGGGCATATCGATAGATTCACCGGCTTTAAGTGTTTGCTGACGAAAACAAAAACATTCTGTCTTAAGCAAATATCTAGCCGCAATACTTGGCGCGACACTCGGTATCGCTTGGCCGGTCATGCTGTGATCCGAGAGATTTTTAGCATAGAAATTTACACGACGACTTTCACCAGGATGCAATTTTATCTGATGAACATTTGAATAAAATTTCCATGGCATATGGGCATTATTGGTCGTCAAAAACTCCACGGTAATAGTACGTGATGTATCAACACTGCCCACATACGCAGCGGCGGCTTCTTTATTCGTTTTGCCATTCAGGCCTGTCACATCACAAAATACATTATAAAGCGGCACTAAGGCAAAGCCAAAACCAAACATGGCAACAACAATGAATACCAATACTAGCAGTGTTTTACTGTTTTTTTGCATAGCCATATCTGTGTCTAAATAAAGGTAGGTGGCGTTGAAAAACTATGGTGTGGTGGTGGCGAGCTTAACGTCCATTCTAAACCTTGCGCACCTTCCCACACTTGACCTGTTGCTTGACGTCCTTTGAAAATCGTACGAACAATATTCCATATGAAAATAATTTGCGTCAAACCAAACACAAATGCGCCAATGCTAGCAATGGCATTAAAATCGGCAAACTGTAAAGCATAATCGGGTATACGTCTAGGCATACCGGCTAAGCCAACAAAGTGCATCGGGAAAAAAGTGACATTAACAAAAACAACGGATAGCCAAAAATGCCATTTGCCTAAACATTCACTGTACATCTTGCCGCACCATTTTGGGAGCCAATAATACACAGCAGCAAACATAGCGAAAATAGCACCTGGCACAAGTACATAGTGAAAATGCGCCACCACAAAGTAGGTATCATGGTATTGATAGTCAGCAGGCACTAGTGCAAGCATGACGCCGGAAAAACCACCAATAGTAAATAAAAATACAAACGCTATTGAAAATAACATCGGGGTCTCAAAGGTCAGTGAACCACGGTACATTGTTGCCACCCAGTTAAATACTTTCACACCTGTAGGCACCGCAATTAGCATGGTGCTATACATAAAAAATAATTCAGCCTCCAACGGCAAGCCAGACACAAACATGTGATGCGCCCAAACAATAAAAGATAAAAATGCAATAACGGCCGTGGCATAAATCATCGCCTTGTAACCAAACAAAGGTTTGCGGCTAAAGGTAGGAATAATTTGTGATACCACGCCAAAGGCGGGCAAAATCATAATGTACACTTCGGGATGACCAAAAAACCAAAATA
>JAESTO010000099.1 GCA_016763565.1 Gammaproteobacteria bacterium
TATCAAAACATCGCGTCACATTAAGCACCTCAGGTCTAGTGCCTAACATGCAGAAATTATCACGAGATAGCGCCTGTTCATTGGCGGTATCTTTGCATGCTGCTAATAATGAATTGCGTACGCGGATTGTGCCAATTAATAAGAAATATCCATTAGAGCAATTGATAGCCACCTGCAAAACATTTTTTGCTGATGAGCCACGACGTAAAGTCACTTTCGAATATACCATGTTGAAAGATGTTAATGATAGTATCGTCTGCGCTAAACAGTTAGTTAATTTATTAGAGGGTGTACCGGCCAAAGTAAACTTAATTCCTTTTAATCCATTTCCTGGCACCCAATATGAATGCTCTGCCGTCGAAACAATTATTGCTTTTCGTGATGTGTTGAAGCACAGCGGAATGAATGTGATGATTCGTAAAACCCGCGGCGATGATATCGATGCTGCATGCGGTCAATTGGTAGGTGATTTTAAGGACCGCACACGGCGCTCGCAACGCAATATCGAGGCAATAACTTGAACGTCCTATTGCGCACCCTGCTGGTTATTTGGATCGGTTTTTTTATAGTATCTTGCACCATAACCACTGCACAAGATAACGCTATGGCTAATAAACAGCATGCAGTTGCTAACATTAATGTTCAACTGGGCTTAGCCTATCTAGAAAAAGGGAGCATGGCTAGAGCTAAACAAAAATTATTATTAGCGTTGCAACAACACCCTCATTCCTGGCGTGCACATTCTGCCATGGCTTATTTATTAGAGCGCAGTGGTGATACCAACGCCGCTGCAACACATTATCAACAAGCAATTAAGTTTGCGAGTGTGCAACAGCAAGGTGCGACTGAAAATAATTACGGAGCATTTTTGTGTCGGCAAAAACGTTATCAACAAGGCGATAGTTATTTGTTGAAAGCCGCAACTAATGTGCACTATATTCATAGTGCACACGCTTACGAAAACGCTGGCTTATGTGCCTTATTAATACCTAATGATCATAAAGCTGTTAACTATTTTACTCGAGCAGTGCAACAAGATTCAGCCTTATCGTTATCCTGGTGGCATTTAGCTTTGCTGCATTATCAATTGGCTAACTATCCTGCGGCAGGCAATGCTTTGCGGCACTACTTGCAAAGACACAAAACAACCTCACAAGCCTTATGGTTAGGTGTACGCATTGGTAAAAAACGAGGCGATAGCACCCGTATAAAATATTATGCCACCATGTTAAGACAGCAATTCCCTGCGTTTTGGCGGGCACATAATGTAGAGAAAATGTAACAATGTATGAGGCAGGAGATAAATTGTCGGAAAATAGGCTAACACCTGGCCAACTGTTACAACAAGCACGTACACAGCAGCAGCTGTGTCGGCAAGATGTATCTAAAAAATTGTATTTATCGTCATGGGTAATTAATGACCTTGAAGATGACATTTATCGTCAGACATTAGATGTGTCATTTATGAAAGGCTATTTGCGCACCTATGCACGTTTTTTACATATCCCAGAACAAAAAATCATGGAGGCGTTTGTCAATTTAAAGCTTGTGGAGAAGGCTAAGCAAATCAAACAAACAACCCTTTGTCATGATGCCTCTTTAGCTTGGTTTAATAAATGGCTAAAAAAAATCACTGTGGCGATAGTCTTCATATTAGGCGCTCTAATTTTTTTATGGTGGCATGGAGAATATACCGAGCCCACATTAAGTAATGATTCACCGACATTGGGGCAAGCAACAATGCAACAAGAAGAAATTGGCAAACCGTTATATACTGATATGATACACAAACCGCGCGTTGAGAAGAATACATAACATGTCAAATACCACATCAACTATGCTAGCTATCCAGGCTATTCGCGGCATGAATGATATTTTGCCAGCAAACATTGCTACGTGGCAAATCATCGAAACGACGTTGCGACAGTTATTAACACGCTACAGTTATCAAGAAATTCGCTTACCCATTGTTGAACAAACTAACTTGTTTAAACGTTCAGTAGGTGAAGTAACCGATATTGTTGAAAAGGAAATGTATAGTTTTACGGATCGCAATGATCAATCAATCACCTTACGACCTGAAGGAACTGCCGGCTGTGTACGTGCAGCAATCCAGCATGGTTTATTGTATAACCAAATACAACGCTTATGGTATATGGGCCCGATGTTTCGTTATGAACGCCCACAAAAGGGCCGTTACCGACAATTTCATCAATGTGGCGTGGAAGCATTGGGTATGCCCGGTGCTGATATTGATGCAGAATTAATTTGTTTAACGGCACGTTTGTGGCAAAAGCTCGGACTGGCTGAGAAGATAACGCTACAATTGAATTCCTTGGGTAGCCAGGAATCACGTGTGCAATACCGCCA
Organism: Gammaproteobacteria bacterium; assembly: GCA_016763565.1. The sequence goes on from JAESTO010000099.1 coordinate 2,371, forward strand.
ACAATTGGTCACTTATTTTTCGCAACACCGCGAGCAGTTAGACGCGGATAGTCAACAGCGATTACTCACCAATCCGTTGCGTATTTTAGATAGTAAAAACCCCGTATTGCGTGAACTCATTCTCAATGCGCCCAAAATGATGGATTGCCTAGATGATTATTCGGCTAAACATTTTGCTAAATTACGCCTCTATCTGGAACAGCGAGGCATTGCTTACCAGATAAACCCTTGCCTAGTGCGTGGACTAGACTATTACAATGCAACGGTATTTGAATGGGTCACTGACAGTTTGGGTGCACAAGGCACCGTTTGTGCGGGCGGGCGGTATGATAATTTGGTGACGCAATTAGGTGGTCAAGCCACACCGGCTGCAGGTTTTGCTATTGGTTTAGAACGGCTAGTGATTATGGTAGAATCACTCGGCGCACAGCCAACATCACATTGTCAGATATATTTATTGAATGTTGGCGAGCAAGCAGAGCAACAAGGCCTATTATTAGCAGAGCAACTACGTGATCAGTTGCCACAATTACAGTTGCTGCATCATTGTGGGGGTGGTAGTTTTAAAAGCCAAATGAAAAAAGCCGACAAAAGTGGCGCACAGATAGCTTTAATTTTAGGTGATGATGAAGTGCATAATAACACCATCAGTATAAAATATTTACGAGAAAAACGTGCACAACAAACTGTGCCACAACATGAGTTATTAGCTTTATTGCAGGGGATATTATGAATGATATAGTACTCAATGATGATGAGAAAGTTGAACAAATAAAACAATGGTGGAAACGCTATGGTAATCTGATCATCACTGTCATTATTATTGCGTTGTTGGCGATTGTCGGCTGGCAGTATTGGCAGCGGCATCAACAAAAAATAGCTGCGCAAGCGTCAACAACGTACGATGCCGTGTTAGTGGCGTTATCACGACATGAGCAAGCTGCGTTGCAAGGCAATGTTAACCAATTGCAACAAGACTATCGCACAACACCTTATGCTGCATTTGCAACCTTATTGCTCGCAGGCGACGTCGTTAATCAGGGTGATTTGGTTCAAGCAGAAAAACAACTGCGCTGGGTGATCGCTAATAGTGCACAAACCACCTTAGTTGAATTAGCACAGATTCGTTTAGCACGATTATTGTTGACGAAAAATCAGCCACAACCTGCATTAACGCTGTTAAACACCATTAGTAGCCGCGTATATCCCGTGCAAGTAGCCATGATTAAAGGCCAGGTATTGACGAAATTAGCAAAACTGTCTGAGGCTAGGGTTGCGTACACGCAAGCGTTAAAGGCTTTACCCGAAAATGCTTCAATTAAGTCTATGTTACAAGCCTTATTAAATGACATTCCCCAATAAACACTGAACCTTGATCTTACTTTGGAAAACTAGACCGATGCAACGTTATTTAAAAATCCCCTTACTTATTTTGTTTATTATGAGCTTAAATGCTTGTGATAGTTTTGGCATTAGCAATTTACCGTCCCCAGCTCCGCTTGCTGCCTTCAAACCTACAGTGCAAGTTAAGCCATTATGGCTGATACAAGCCGATAACGGTGATGGCAATCAATATTTAAAATTTGCTATTGCCAGTGATAAACAGCAATTATTTACGGCTGGTTACAAAGGACTCGTCAGTGCAGTTGATGCACGTAATGGCCATATTATTTGGCAACATAACTTAGAGGCATCATTAACGGGAGGGCCTGGCGTTGGCAATGGGGTAGTCGTTGTCGGCGTTGCTAATGGTGATGTGGTGGCACTTAACCAGCACAGTGGAAAATTTTTATGGGCGACGAATGTCGGCAATCAATTATTAGCACCACCCGTCATAGCCAACAGCATTGTCTTAGTCAAAACACTGAACGATGATGTCGTGGCTCTAGAAGCTAACAGCGGTAAAAAACTATGGCAATTTGCGGGCAGCGCACCTAATATGATTTTGCGTTTGGGTAGCTCACCACAACTCATTGGCAATAAAGCAGTCATTGGTTTTGCCAGTGGAAAATTGATCGTATTTAATTTGCAAAAAGGCAATATTCTTTGGCAACAACCCGTCGCCATCGCGCAAGGTGCAACGGCCATTGCACAAATGATTGATATTGATGCGAATCCTGTGGTGCAAAATAATATTGTCTATGTCGCAACGTATCAAGGCAATATTGCTGCATTACGCTTAAGCAATGGTGCGTCTATTTGGCGACATAAATTATCCGCTTATACGGGTATCACGGTGAGTAATAATAATGTTTTTGTTACAGATGCCAATAGCGCTATTTGGGCGTTTTTCAAATCAAGCGGCGGGGTCAATTGGCGACAACAAAAATTACTGCACCGTGGTATTACTGCACCGGTGTTAATGGGCAATTACCTGGTTTTTGCTGATGCTGAAGGCTATTTGCATTGGATCGCTAAAAACACGGGTCAACTTGTTGCACGTATCAGGGTCAGCGAACATGCAATTCTTAGCACGCCAGTTGTCAACGGTGACACGGTCTATGCATTAACAACCGATGGTAAGCTAGCTGCTTACCGAGTTATCTAAGCAATGCTACCGGTTATTGCTATTGTTGGCCGACCCAATGTCGGCAAATCAACCTTATTTAATCGTTTGACCAAAACACGCAATGCGTTGGTTATTGATATTCCTGGGGTTACCCGGGATCGCCAATACGGTCAAGGTAAAGTGGGTAGTTCACCTTATATTGTCATTGATACCGGCGGCATTTGCGGCGAACTCAGCGCCGAGGGTCTTGACGAACATATTTCTAGGCAAGCACAAATAGCGATTGAGGAATCCGATTGCGTACTATTTCTTGTTGATGGTCGGCAAGGCCTCAGCAATGCTGATCAAACCATTGCTCGGCAACTGCGACAAATCAATAAAAAAGCGTTTGTAGTGGTGAATAAAACGGATGGCATCGATGAGAGCACCGCGTTAAGCGACTTTTATAGTTTAGGATTCCATTACGCACCCATACCCATTGCCGCATCACATGGACGTGGTGTTAATGTCTTGATGGAGATGGTTTGCGAAACGTTTCCTCAAGAAGAAGAACAACCACTATCAGCGAGCAATACCCAGCCTAAAGGCATAAAAATTGCTATTGTTGGCCGACCTAATGTGGGCAAAACAACCTTAGCGAATCGTATGCTAGGTGAAGAACGTGTTGTGGTGTTCGATCAAGCCGGCACTACCCGCGATAGTATTTTTTTGCCGCTGGAGCGACATGGTCAGCATTACACCCTCATTGACACTGCTGGAGTGCGCCGCAAAAGCCGTGTTAGCGAAGCGTTAGAAAAATTTTCCGTCGTTAAAACCTTACAAGCCATAGAAGCGGCTAATGTGGTTTTAATGATAGTTGATGCACAACGCGGTATTGCTGAACAAGATTTAACTTTACTGGGATTTATCTTAGACACAGGTCGAGCATTAGTGATTGCTATTAACAAATGGGATGGGTTAGCACTTGACGTGCGTGAAGAAATTAAAGAAGAATTACAGCGTCGCTTAACGTTTGTTAATTTTGCGCGGCTACATTTTATTTCGGCTTTACGGGGTAGCGGCGTGGGTGAGCTATATCGTTCTATCAACGAAGCCTATGCATCAGCCATGTGCGAAATGCCAACAGCCTTGCTGACGGACTTATTAGGTGATGCCACGACTAAAGCACCACCGCCTTTGGTGAGAGGACGTCGTGTCAAATTAAATTATGCGCATACGGGAGGTCATAATCCGCCATTAGTCGTGATACATGGCAAACAAACCGAGTCATTGCCAGGCCATTATCAGCGCTACCTAAGCAATTATCTGCGTGAAAAATTAAAATTAGTCGGTACACCACTACAACTAGAATTTAAGACGGGTGACAACCCCTTTAAAGGGCGACGCAACGTGTTAACACCACGACAGCAATACAAACGTAAACGTGCTAAGAAACGCTTTAAAAAATAGCATTGAGTTTATCAAGGTGGCTAGAAAACAGGGCAGATCGTAGCCTGCTCCCTATTAGAGCCATGCCATAAATAGACGATATTGTTCTGAAAACAAACTAACAAGCAAATGCTTTCATGCGTTGCCCTTATACCTAAAGACGTTAAGCAATAGATTTTTTTAATGAATACGGCCCTAACTTAATAGGCGTGTTTTGCCGAACAGACGCCTAAATTGTGCCGGTTTTTATGTTGACAAGTATAAATA
>JAESTO010000100.1 GCA_016763565.1 Gammaproteobacteria bacterium
AACTGCTTTGCAACAAATAGCAGCAATAGAATGGTTACCAGAGTGGGGCAAAGAACGTATTACCACTATGATTAGCAATCGTCCTGATTGGTGCATCTCACGGCAGCGTACCTGGGGTGTCCCCATTCCGTTATTAATTCATCGCCAAAGCAATGCGTTGCATCCTGATACCCTAACTATTATTGATAAAGTGGCAGATCAAGTCGCGGAACAAGGCATTGAGGCTTGGTTTGATATCGCTATAGACGATCTCATTAATGATGGCGATGATTATCGCAAATTAACCGATGTGTTGGATGTCTGGTTCGATTCTGGTGTCAGCCACTATGCTGTATTAGCACAACATCCTGCCTTGCAATATCCTGCTGATTTATATTTAGAAGGTTCTGATCAACACCGTGGTTGGTTTCAAACGTCCTTGTTAAGCAGCGTTGCTATGCATGGTGTCGCACCCTATAAAACTGTATTGACACACGGCTTTACAGTGGATGCTAAAGGCCATAAAATGTCAAAATCATTGGGCAATGTCATAGCTCCTGACAAAGTCATGAAAACATTGGGCGCTGATGTATTGCGTTTATGGGCTGCATCAACAGATTACAGTAGTGAAATGACCGTGTCAGATGAAATTTTTAAACGCTCTGCAGATGTTTATCGGCGTATTCGTAACACTGCACGTTTTTTGTTAGCCAATATTAATGACTTTACTTTGAAAAATGCACTTGCTCATAATGAGTTATTAGCGTTGGATGGATGGTTGATTGATGCGGCTTATTCAGCACAGCTTGAAATACAACACGCTTATGACAAGTATCAATTCCATATTGCGTTGCAAAAAATCCATCATTTTTGTTCGATAACCTTAGGTGGCTTTTATTTGGATATTATTAAAGATCGCCAATATACTTGTCAAGTAAATAGTTGTGCTCGCCGTTCAGCACAAACAGCAATGTATCATGTATTAGAAGCCTTAGTCCGTTGGATTGCGCCTATTTTATGCTTTACTGCCGATGAAATTTGGCAATATATGCCAGAGAGAAAAAACGAATCAGTGCATTTAACAACCTGGTATCAGTCACTTTTCTCAGTGCATACCTTGCATAATATTTCCCCGACAGATTGGCAACAAATCATCTTGATTCGCGATGCCGTCAATAAAGAAATTGAACAACAACGCAATGCTAATAAATTAGGTTCAGGATTGGCTGCTGAGGTAACACTGTATGCAAACGAAGCTATTACCAAGGTATTGAAAAAATTTGCTGATGAATTACGCTTTGTTTTTATTACTTCAGCCGCAAACGTGTTACCGGAGAGTAAAAAAACAACACGCGCTATCACTACAGATATGGTTGGGTTAGCTATTGAAGTTGTTGCATCGCAACATACTAAATGCACACGTTGTTGGCATCGGCTTGCTAATGTGGGCAGCCATTCGATGCATCCTGAACTTTGCCAACGCTGTGTAACTAATATTAACGGGAAAGGGGAACAGCGTTATTATGCTTAAGCAAATAGGCTATTTACGTTGGCTATGGTTAAGTGGGATAATTATTATTATCGATCAAATCAGTAAGTTAGCCGTTAGTGTACATTTACCCTTGTCGGGCCCTGTTAAAGTGACGGCTTTTTTTAATATCATTTTGGCACATAATCAAGGTATTGCTTTTAGCATCCTCAATGATTCCTCCGGTTGGCAACGCTGGTTATTAGCAAGTCTAGCATTTATTATTATTATTGCTTTAATCGTTTGGTTAATACGCTTGCCGCAACATCAAACTTGGCTAGCGTTAGCTTTGGCGTTTATTATAGGCGGCGCATGTGGCAATTTGTTAGATAGAATTCGTTTAGGTTATGTCGTTGATTTTTTAGATTTTTATCTGGCGCAATGGCATTGGCCTGCATTTAATGTTGCTGACTCAGCTGTTTTTATAGGTGCGTGTCTGCTGTGTACCAGCATGTTTTTGGGTAAAAAATTGTCATGAAAATTTTACTTGCTAATCCGCGTGGCTTTTGCGCCGGTGTCGATCGTGCAATAGAAATTGTTGAACGTGCGCTAGATACCTTAGGCGCACCCATCTATGTTAAACACGAAGTGGTGCACAACCAATTTGTCGTCGACGGCTTACGCAAGCGTGGTGCAATTTTTATTGAAGATTTATATCAAGTGCCTGAAGGTGCGATATTAATTTTTAGTGCACACGGCGTATCACAACAAGTACGCCAGCTAGCTAAAAAACGGCAATTTAAATTATTTGATGCCACCTGCCCCTTAGTATCGAAAGTTCATATGGAAGTATCCCGTTACAGTCGTTTGGGGCATGAATGCATTTTGATTGGCCATGCTGGCCACCCTGAAGTGGAGGGTACCTTAGGACAGTATGATAATTCACAAGGCGGTATCTATTTAATTGAAAATTTAACCGATATTGATGCTTTGCAAGTCAAAAACCCTCACCAGCTAGCTTATGTCTCTCAAACAACTTTATCAGTCGACGACACAGCTATTATTATTGCTAAACTTAAACAACAGTTTCCTAAGATACAGGGACCTAGTAAAGATGATATTTGCTATGCGACACAAAATCGTCAAGATGCTGTGAAGCAATTGGCACAAAAAGTTGATGTTGTTTTTGTGGTAGGTTCAGTAGCCAGTTCTAATTCGAATCGCTTGCGAGAGTTGGCAGAGCGAATGGGATGCACAGCCTATTTAATTGATAGTGCTGAACATATCCAACGAGATTGGTTAGCCGATAATTGTACTATTGGTGTAACTGCCGGCGCTTCAGCACCCGAAATTTTAGTACAGCAAATCATTGAAAAATTACGAGATTGGGGGGCAAAATTTGTTGAAGAAATAGCAGGCATAGAGGAAAATATTGCGTTTGCTTTACCGAAAAGTTTGCGTAAATAAATTTTTATTATTGAGGAGAAAATTTTTATGAATAAAATGAAAATATTGGGAGGCATATTTTAATAACCAGTTTAGCCATTGGCGCTGGCATGTTAGCACTACCTATTGCCACAGGTGTAGCAGGCTTTATACCTAGCTTAGTGGGCTTGATAGTAGTATTTGCATTTATGCTATATAGCTTGATGTTGTTGTTAGAAGCCAACCTGCTTGCCCCAGAGGGCAGTAATATTATCTCCATGGCTAGACAAGAACTGGGTGTATGGGGAGAAATTACTGCTTGGTTGATGTATTTGTTGTTGCTTTATGCAGCCATCGCAGCTTATATTGCTGGTGGGGGTTCATTGATTCATGGGGTCCTGCAATCGTTACATCTTACCTCCGTTAATTGGATCAGTGAAATCATTTTTTTGGTTTTTTTTGGTACTTTTGTTTATTTTGGCACCCGCTCCGTTGATTATATTAATCGCTTTCTTACCATTGGCTTAATTTTTGCTTACTTATTATTAGTAACTTTTGTGACACCGCATGCCGAGTTAGACAAACTAGAAAGTGGCGACGCCAAATTTATTTGGGCTGCATTACCTATTATTGCTTTGTCCTTTACCTCACATTTAATTTTGCCTAGCATACGAGCCTATTACAAAAGTAACGTTAAACATTTATTAATTGTGCTATTGGTGGGTAGCTTAATTCCATTAATTATGTATGTTGCTTGGGAAGTCACTGTATTAGGCATTATTCCCATTGAAGGAAAAGATGGTTTGCAAGCGATTCATAACAGTGCGCACTCAGTCAGTGATTTGGCGGCCTCGCTTAGTCATTATACGCAGGTGTCTTGGTTAGGCAGTATTGCTGGTTTCTTTTCATTTTTCGCGCTAGTCACATCGTTCCTGGGTGCTTCATTAAGTTTATTGCACTTTCTACGCGATGGTTTTAAAATGGAAGATAATGCTAATAATCGTGTATGGTTAATACTCTTAACCTACATACCACCTTTCTTGTTTGCTTTATTTTACCCTCGTGGTTTTGTTATGGCTTTAAGTTATGGCGGCGTATTTATTGCCGTGCTATATGGTATTTTGCCCGTATTAATGGTGTGGAAAGCGCGCTATGTTGAAAAGAGAGCTATGTCATTTCGTGTGCCTGGTGGAAAGCCAGCCCTAGTTATTATGTTTATTGCTGCAATATTTATTGTTGTGATACAAATATTAGCGACGGTGCATGTATTACCTGCTCTACAATAATGAGAGTTGTCATTGTTGGTGCAACCGGTGTCGTTGGCCAAACTATGCTAAAAATTTTAGCTCAGCGACAGTTTCCTGTCGCTGAGCTTTTTTTGTTAGCCAGTGAACGTTCTGCTGGACAAGTAATTTCTTTTAATCAGCAAATGATAACGCTCCAAGATTTGGCCCACTTTGATTTTGCACAAGCTGATCTTGCGCTATTTTCTGCTGGCGCTGAAATTTCTAAATATTATGCACCCAAAGCAGCACAAGCAAATTGTATGGTTATTGACAACACTTCATATTTTCGCCAAGACGAGGATGTGCCATTAATTATTCCTGAAGTGAATGGCAATGTGATTAATAAAAGTTATCGACCGCCGCGTAATATTATCGCTAATCCTAACTGTTCAACTATACAAATGTTAGTTGCCTTAAAACCCATTTATGATGCCGTAGGTATCAAGCGTATTAATGTTTGTACATATCAAGCTGTTTCAGGCAGTGGCAAACAAGCTATTGATGAATTACAACAACAAACTATTACTGCGGGTACCTCGTCCAAGGTCTATGCTAAACCTATAGCCTTTAATGTTTTACCACATATCGACACGTTCCAAAGTAATGGTTATACGCGCGAAGAAATGAAAATGATTTGGGAAACACAAAAAATTCTCAATGATCAGCAGATAACCATTAATCCAACAGCAGTAAGAGTACCCGTTGTTAATGGCCATTCTGAAGCATTGCACATTGAAACAACAGATAAAATAACGGCTGCTCAAGCCAAACAATTATTACGTCATGCCCCAGGTATAACACTTATCGATGATAACCACGATTATCCAACAGCACTGACCCATGCAGATGGCCAAGATGCAGTTTTTGTTGGTCGTATTCGCGAAGATATTTCCCATCCAAGAGGCTTAAACTTGTGGGTAGTTGCTGACAATCTGCGTAAAGGTGCCGCTCTCAATAGCATACAAATTGCCGAGTGCCTGCTTCTCTCTCATAAGTGAACATTTTATCTGTCATTAATGTTGACGCTAGGATGACATTAGCGCGATTAACACTGTTTGATAAATAGCCACTAATTGTTCTAAGGCTACTATTTCAACACACTCATCAATTTGATGAATCGTTTTATTGACCGCGCCTAATTCAATAACTTGTGCACCCGTTGCTGCAATAAAACGTCCATCAGAAGTGCCACCATCAGTACTGAGTTTTGTCGTGATACCCATAATATTTTTAATGGCTTGCTGACAGACGTCAAGTAGTTTACCGGTTGATGTTAGAAAGGGTATGCCAGATAATTTCCATGTCAATTCATAGTCAAGATCATACGTATTTAAAATGCTTTGCACGTGCTGCTGCAATTGTTCTGCTGTCGTCTCCGATGAAAAACGAAAATTAAATTGACAATGCAAGTCAGCTGGAATGACATTTTCAGCGCCACTACTGCTATGTAAATGGATTATTTGTAAGGTGGTTGGTTGAAAAAATGTATTACCTTTATCCCATGCCGTATGTACTAATTCATTTAAAGCAGCTGTTGCACTATGAATAGGGTTTTTAGCTAGGTGAGGGTAAGCGACATGCCCCTGTTTACCGTGAATAATTAAATGGCCATGTAATGAGCCACGGCGGCCATTTTTAATAGTATCGCCTAATTGTTTATAACTGCTTGGTTCACCTACTAAACAATACGTTATTTTTTCTTGCCGCTGTTCTAGGGCTTTTATGACAATCGGTGTGCCCTGTTCATCGCAACTTTCTTCTGCACTGGTGATTAACAGGGCGATAGAGCCTTTTAGTCGTGGTTCAGTAGCTAAGAAATTTTCAAGAGCAACAATAAACGCAGCCACAGCACTTTTCATATCAGCAGCACCGCGACCGTATAAATAATTATCACGAATGGTGGGTGTAAATGGGCAAGATTGCCAGGCGGTTAAATCACCGGGTGATACTACGTCAGTGTGGCCAACAAAACAAAACAGCGGGGCTGCATCACCGTAACGTGCCCATAAACTAACACTTTCTCCGCTTTTAAAAAGTTCGATGGTAAAACCTAATTTTTTTAAGCGTGGGATAATAAGCTCCATACAACCTTCATCGTGCGGCGTGAGTGAAGGGATGCTAATGAGCTGTTGGGTAAAATCAAGAACGTTTGTTGGGTGACTATTCATTATTTAATATGCCTTAACAGTTCATTAATACTTGTTTTTGCACGGGTTTTTTCATCGACTTGTTTGACTATAATCGCGGCATATAAACTATGCGTGCCATCTGCTGCTGGCAAATTGCCTGGTACAACGACTGAACCCGAAGGTATACGGCCATAAGAAATTTCACCCGTTTCTCGATGATAAATTTTAGTGCTTTGGCCAATAAAGACACCCATAGAAATGACTGAACCTTTTTCAACAATGACACCTTCGACAATTTCTGAACGGGCGCCAATAAAACAGTCATCTTCAATAATGGTGGGGTTAGCTTGTAAGGGTTCTAAAATTCCTCCAATGCCAACACCACCTGAAAGGTGAACATTCTTGCCTATTTGTGCACATGAGCCAACAGATGCCCAGGTATCAACCATGGTGCCTTGATCAACGTAGGCGCCAATGTTAACAAAACAGGGCATTAATACTACATTAGTTGCGATATAACTGCCATAACGAACATTCGTTGGTGGCACAATACGTGTGCCTGTTTCAGCTAATGCTGATTCCGTTAATTCTGCATATTTCAAGGGAACTTTATCGTAAAAATGAGTGTAGCCACCGGACATTTTTCTATTTTCATGAACACGAAAAGATAATAGCACTGCTTTTTTTAACCATT
>JAESTO010000101.1 GCA_016763565.1 Gammaproteobacteria bacterium
AATTTGTTAACGACAAAGTGTGTTTTTTTAACAATGATTTCATGCGAAAATCCTCATGTTGATTTATTAAAAGGTGTTTTTTAAATATTGTGAAACAGGCAGGCAATAATAATGTTTCTTTATTTCGAATAATAATTGTTAAGAAAGCAGTAAAAAAAAGATCTTATTTTTTCCTATAAACAAAATCGACAAAGTTGCTGTGCCACAGGTTAGCATGCTTATCCTATAACCAATGATCAATATGTAGTCATGTTTTAAAAAATCATAAGTTAATGGCCGGTAACTGTATAAGTAAAAGCCACGAAACATAATCAATGATAATTCGTTGGCATGCTTTAGTCTTACCAGCTTGAAAATTTGTGGAATAAAAAGCAACGCGCTAACAAATAAGCTAATATTAAACATTACTTCAATAGCAGTTTTCAACCACAACACTATATGTGTCCTTTGATACCTATTTGATTGTAATAAATTTCAAGAATTTTTGTAAGTCACTTGGCATCAGAAATAAAATGCGTATAAAAAATTTTTCAATCAAGCTTTATATTTTCGATTTTTATAGTGCAAATCAGTAGTTTGTGGATTTGTTTTTTTACAAGTAAAACGCCCTTGCCGAGTGCAGAAACACGCAACAGGGACTTGACAGCATCAATCGACGAGGATTAATGTAGATGTGCATATTGTTGGGGTTGTTGACAAAGTTATCAAATATCGTTTGGCTGATGGCCATAAGATAGGATGGGGTTTTAGGATGAGCAGATTGTTTCATAGGGGTAGCCTCATCGTTGAAAATGTTAGCGTGAATTAACGGGTATTTGACACAAATATATCATCAAGAGCGATTTCAAGGCTAAAGTTGAGTAACCCAATGTTGTTTATACCTTCGCACCAGCAACGCTTTTCAACTTGTCCAACGAGGAGAATCCCCTCTATCTATTCATGAGTGCTCAGTATTTATGGTGCTATTGTTCAGTATAGGTGAGCTGTATGACAAATCACTGAGCGATACGTTATGAGAATTACACTGACGCACCCTGCAATCATTTTTGTTGCTAGAAGTGAAGCAAGCATTGTAGTTGTATATCACTCGTCATGTAAATAGCTACTTTATGCCTAAGCCTGTTGCTATTACTCATGTAATCGAAGGTGATGATAAACAGTGCGCATTACAAGCATGGAGCAACGTCGTTGAGCGTGTTATTAGCGAGGTAGGGAGTTTATTTCGCAGTGTTGCATGTGATGGCGCACCTACCATACATATCACTATCGCGAATAGGGGTAGATAAGGCTATACTTATGTACGCAATATGAACTAACATTTCGTGCGAATGGTTTTATTGTACGTTATCAACGCTTACGGTAATATTCACCCCAGCACTATTTAGCGTATTGACAGGGCCGTCACACATTCCATCTACACTGGTTGGCCATGAGATGTCATCGCCAATGGCAAAACGTATTTACCCTGGTGTGATAATACCAGTGATGTTTCACACACTGTGTTCACTATTATACAAAAATTAGCCGCGTTTTGTGATTAACAGGAAGAAGAGCAACGTCTAAGCGTTTTCCCTCAAAAATTGACGGTAAGACACCACACGATTTTTGTCGATATAATGCAGCGAATCATTTTCCACAACAGTATAGTAATAGGTTTGCTCACCTTGCAGTTTTTCGGCGGGGTACAAATAGTTATCCCACTGTATAATAGAGGCATCTAGATCGTCGTCAGTTAAGAAAAAAGGAAGGTGACTTTTCTTTTCTAACTTAGCAATAATAGCCTTAGATGCTTCATTATCTTTTGCGATATGTAAATAATTAGAAAACAACGTGTCATTGCTGACAAATAGCCAATTAATTGTTCCTTGTTCGTCTAACAACACGTAACTGCCGACTTCATCCAATAAATAATATTCAACAATGTTAAGGCGCTGGATCAATTCATTGAAAAAGCGTTGAAAAATAATGTCATTGCTGAATGCTAAATGGCTAGGATGAGCAAGCAACTCTTTATTGAGAAAACTGCAGAGGGTTGCGAAGTAATCTTGCTGTAAATCGTGAGCCAAAGCTGTGATGCGATGATTTGTTTTATCTTCGTTTGATTCAAGTTCTTGTTTCGGAATAAACTGATCAATCAAGTGCTGATTAAATGCATTGACAGCAATACCATGATCTGCTTCGCCCGTTAACATGATTTTTTTTGCAGGATTTTCTTTAATGCGTTCACAAAAAACCAAACCATTCATCATCGGCATTGAATAATCAACGACAACAACTGTTATTTCATTAAATCGCTTAGGTTGGTAAAGATGCTGAAACAAAGGTGTTAAACGCACATCAATCACGTTATGTAATTCACGTGCTGAGTCCACGGTTGTAGGGTCAATATTTTCAGAACAGGTAGCAATCGTTTGTTTTAATAAACTGGGATTATCGTTAAGATAATTAATAGCAACTTGCGGCTCTGTAAACATATGTGTGGATACGTCATAGCCTATAGCCCCAATTGTACGGTGCAAAAATCCTTGGTTATCATCAACAAACATGATACTTGTGGGTAATTGGCAAAATATAGAAAGTTTCTTTTTCATGATTTTTTCCTAAAATTTAGTTAATGGAACATTATCAATCACTGGAAAACATAGAATAAATTCAGCATATTTTCCATAAACAGATTCACAATGAATATCGCCGCCAAGCTCTTGCATAGCTTGTTGGCAAAAAGCCAGGCCAACACCACATCCTCGGTGTGTTTTGCTAAAAAACTGTTCGAAAATGTGCGGCAAAACAGTGTCAGGGATGCCTTGGCCTGAATCCTTTACATGGATACAGTTACTCTTCTCTTTTTGAGTTGTTGAGATAGAGATATTTCCTTTTCCTGCCGCTTTTATGTAATGCAATGCATTTCTGAAGAGGTTAAAAAAGACATGAATAATTTTAGATTTAATACCACTAAACCTAAAGTCAACTATATTGACGTCTATTAATTCTCGCTCTTCCGGCAAGAAAGGGTAGCGTCTAATAGCTTCCTGCAAGCAATCATTGATACTGCATGCTTCGAATGTTTCTTTAGACAGCTTCTCCTGTTTGATATTATACAACAATAAATTGATAAATGATTCAGCGGATGTTGTTTCTTGGCGAATATCAGCAATGGTTAATTCCATTAGCTTAAATCGTTTGGGAGGAACAAAGGTGATATCAAGTCCATGTTCTTCAGCTTTGCGATAAGCGTCAAATAAGACAGCAAAATCTTGCTTTAACGATGTGCTTGCAGAGCGAATAGCGCTAATGGGTGTGCGTAATTCATGCGCGATGCTCGCTGCCAACATCTCGATGGTATTCGTTTTTTCTTTCATTAATAATTTTTCTTGTTTGAGATACTCTGCTTCTTTTTGTTGCGTGATATCAAAGGACAATCCTAACACACCAATAATATTATTTTCTGCATCATGTAACGGCATTTTCCTTGATAAAAAAATGGCTTCTGTGCCATCTGCTAATGTGGAATCTTCTTCTGCAGTTTTTTCTTCGCCACTCTCCATTACTATTTGATCAATTATTTTTAAAGCAGCTGCATCTTTATGCCAAGGCATATCATAATCAGTTTTTCCAATGAGTGCTGTTTTATCTGAAAAGCCAGCTGAGTGTGCCTGCTTAGTATTGCACCCTAAAAAGGCGCCATTGCGATTTTTCCAGTAAACATGCGCAGGCAAATTGTCAACAATATCGGTGAGTGTTGTTTCAATTTGTTTTTTTTGTTCAACGAGTTGTGTTTGTTGTTTTTTTCTATTTGTGACATCAATTGAGACTCCCAACACTCCAATAATAGAGCCAGCTTGATCTAAAAATGGAGTTTTTTTCGACAGAAAAACAGCAGGTTTATTATCACGGTTAAGTATATATTCTTCAATGGTATGTTGCTTTCCTGATTGAATGACTTTTAAATCATTTTTTATAATAGTTTCTGCCTGCAGTTTAGGAAAAAAATCATAATCAGTTTTTCCAATGAATTCTTCAGAAGATGATAGACCTAAGTCTTCAGCTTGATGTTGATTACAACCCAAGAAAATACCGTTTTTGTCTTTCCAATAGACATGGGCAGGTAACGATGAAATTAAGTGTTTGTAAAATTCCGTTTGTTGTTTAAGCTGTTTTATTTCCTTTTTTAGGATGCTCATAGTTTCTATTTTACTCATGTTGATTTTATGCTAACTCGTCTTTATGCAGTTAATTGTTTTATAGGTTGGTTTTCACATGAAGAAAAATGGCAAACAGAACCAATAAATGCATGCTTCTTCAATTGCTTAGCAATCGTATCACAAAAAACATGTTTCAAATAAAATAAATGAGGCTTTTCTTTACAGCATCCATTATGCTGAGCTTTTTTTTGTCGTGCTAGTAGTGTTGTTTCTAATATATGAAAAGGTGCAGAAATAGGAGAAGTATTATTAGCGTATTTTTTTTTGCCTGAGGGGGTAGCTCTAACTTGATAATTCTCGATCAGTTTAGCGAACGGATTATTA
>JAESTO010000102.1 GCA_016763565.1 Gammaproteobacteria bacterium
ACGAGAAATATTGGCTACGTTAAGTTCCAAGCCCAAACCAAAACAGCCATTGCCTGCACCGGTGCTGTAACTTAATCCTAAGCTGGGTTCAAAACCCCGACACGGCGACGCAAAAATAGGGACGCTGATAGCAAACCCACCCGTGAAACTGTTGGTTTCAAAAGACTCTCCCATCCCTTTCACTGCGCCACCACCTGTGGGCAACGATACCTCGGGGATCTGAATTAATTGGTTAGCATTATCATCCATACTTCATACGCTATATTGAAACTTATATCCTATCTGGCCTCCACTCTATCACAACATCTACCCCATCACCAAATTAAAATTTGTTCATTAAGAGCTTGGCAAAACGTGCCATTGTTCTCACTCCACAGAGGTTTGTAGAGAGGCGTATCATCGCCTTTAACATGACGCAATGGAAAACGTGCCTCCCTAACTTAACCCTCTTGCATTACCAACGAAGCTTCCCCGAAAAAGGAATAACCAACATAATATCCAACCATTTAGAGCCATCAATCGGCGAAGCTTGATTCAATGGATCCGTCAATAAATCTGCTGGAATCGTATCATTAACGATAACTTTCCACGCTAATCCCTGTTCAACAGGCACAGGAACACTGTTACCTTTTTGAATGAGTGCTAGATTATGTTCACTGCGCCACTGATTATCATTTAGTGTGATATGTAGGTTACCTTTATCCTGAGCATCAACATCTTGAGCTAGTATGGGTAACAACGCCACTTGACCACCTTTGATCGTTTTATCACGACTAACTTTCATGTCATCAATACTACCAACGGCAAGACCCGAATCGGTGTATTGTAAATTAAACGGAAATAGTGACCGATTTACTGTGAAATCTAGCTCACGCGCTGACTGATTCAAAAAGGCACGCCACGCAGCTGGATAAGCTTGGCTCAAACTCAAATAGTAATAACCTGAATAATCAGGTAACTGTTCGATGACTGCGTCTCTAAATGTTACTGGAGTTTTACTCCCATCCCCTTCTACTAGCGTTTTGCTACCGTCAGTTGCGGTATATTTTAATTGAATAATAACATCTGTAATGGAATTAAAATCAATGGGGTTACTCGCTGGCGGCATACTCAATTCCCACTCAGATATCGCACCCGTCCCTTCAAATGGCACATAACGCTCGTCACCAAAATTTAAAACAAACAAACCATCATCATTAATGCCTCGGGTAATGGCGACCTGTTGGTTCGCATACCAATTACTGCGAATACTGGTCGGCAACGCTGTAGCATCTTGTTGTTCGTCGTTAGGCAGTAAAGATTTAACCCCTTTGATATCAGGCTCTAAAACAACGCGATTGGTTGTTTGTGTTAACGTTGCTTGAATATTTTGATAGGGGCCAACAATAGCAGGGATACTCAAAGAAATGGTCTTAATAGTGCGGTCGTAATGCCCTGGATAATCAAAATCAAACAACTGCTCATTCAAAGAAAATGTACAGTTACCCGTTTTACGAAACTGCTGCCATTGCTCAGGATCTAATTGTCTTAGCGAAATCGTTTTCTCGATTTCTAATTTGCGAACGTTATTAGATTTATACGCTACCTCTAACTGAGTCAAATCAAATAACAGGGATTCTCCAGCCAACAGCCCTTTTTTTAAGGCATCCCAGCCTACAGGGTTAATAAACTGTTGATGATTACTGAGTTCATATTGGTACGCTGTTTCCACCATTTTAGTCAATTTGAGTGCTAGCTGATACGTTTGTGAATACATTGTCGATAGCCGTGCTGCCATCCACTGGTATAACTCTTTGTTGGTAAATTTCGTCTTAACAAACGCTTCCACTTTGCGGGCATAGACAATGCTTTGTTGATTGATCACCAAGTCTTGCTGCGCGGCTTGTAGCGCATAATCATTAGCTTCCATTTGAGCTTGTATTTGTGTTACATCGTTGGCCGCTAAATCACGCTGCAAGGCCCAATCATCTTCTCGGCGTTCATATTGTCCAACGGTCGCCATAATGTGTGACATTTGGTTAGAAGCTGCTGATGCTGCTTCCGTGCCAACTGCCAAAGCTTCTATGGCTTTACCTGGATTAAAGCCACCGTTGGCTAATCCAAATATAGTGGGAAACATATAAGCTGCTGCGGCAGAACCCGCTTTAATTAACCCTGCTGCGATAAGTCGCGCAGTCGCTTCACCAGCGAACGTTAAGCTGGTGATTTCATAGGCTGAATATCCCTGCTGTAACCACTTGTCCATTGTTTGCTGTCTGAGCGTCGCATTATCTAATGAACTCGCTAAACTTTTTTGAGTGGCAGTTAATTGATTGATCTGATCTTGCTTCACTTGCGTCATTAGCGATAACACGTTGGTTTCTTGTGTTACTTGCATGACACTCATTTGCTCGGCATCTTGTTTTTCGAACGTACTTAATAACATAGAGCCTAATTGCGCAACATGATTCGCGACATTTCTCGCTATTAATAAAATAGCATCAAAGCGATAATAAGGCACGACAGGTACCGTATTAAGACGAGTACCACTATCAAACAGAGAATTGCTGTTGCCTATTAACCGATTGATATCGATATCCTCTTGATAACTAGGTAACAGCTGAGCTTGGCCATCAATATTCAGTCCATGGCGGAGTTTATACAACCGGTCATCAATAATTTGCCAATATTGCATAAATTGTTTATTTTCACCGATACAAAAGTAGTAATCGTTTTGAAAGAAATTAAACGGTTGTTGTGGATCATCTGCATTGTATATTGCTGGTGAAAAAATTGTTTCTGCCTCAATCAAGAATTGAGGAATGCCATTAGGATTATGCGTTTCTAAACTAGGGAAGGTTTGTGATTGCACTGCACCGTTATCAGTAACCATTTGCGGTTCATCACCTAATAAATCATTGGCTAACACATAGAGTAACGTCGCTTCCGTATTATTCTCCCAAGTAAAGCGTGCAAATAATGCATCGCCCCATTGAATTAAGTTGTCAATGTAACGCATGACAATCGCTTTCTGGTAAGACCCTAATTGAAAGTGAGCCAAGGTATCTGGATCAAACGGATCGTTATCATAAATTGCCAATAGCACTGGATCACTGAGTGCATCCTCTAATGTTTCAGCAGAAATTTGTAAGGGCAAAAATCGCCACCACTGTTGGTCATCAATCGTTGGGTTAAAAATATATTCATACCAC
>JAESTO010000103.1 GCA_016763565.1 Gammaproteobacteria bacterium
CGCGTTTGCCGTATTATTACAGCAGGGCATTGGCGATACCATCCGCGCTTCATTAACCCCAACACCTGGCGGTGATCGTCGTCGTGAAGTCATTGTTTGTCAAGAGATTTTGCAAACCATGGGCCTGCGATCATTTAAGCCCTTAGTTGCCGCTTGCCCAGGTTGTGGCCGTACAACGAGTACAGTTTTTCAGGGATTAGCTGAAAAAATTCAAACCTATATACAAGATAATATGCCAAAGTGGCGTACACAATATCCGGGTGTTGAAACCATGACCGTTGCGGTAATGGGTTGTGTTGTGAATGGCCCTGGGGAGAGTAAGCATGCTAATATCGGCATTAGTTTACCTGGCACGGGTGAAGCACCAGCTGCCCCCGTATTTATTGATGGTAAAAAAAATATTACTTTACGTGGTCAGAATATTGCCGAAGAATTTCAACGACTTCTCGATAATTATATTATCAATAGATATTCAATTTTTTGAAAAATAATGTTAATTAAACCTAGCGTGGACTATGGCTATCGAGCGTTGATATTTACATCGGCACCTTTTATGTAAAAGCATTGGCTTGCATCGGGTTATTTATTTACACAGTTGCAAAAATATAAACATGGAGAAATAATTTATGTTAATGAGTATGACAGCATTTGCTCGCGAGCAAATGCACGATGAAGATAGCAACGCTACCTGTGAATTACGCTCGGTTAATCATCGCTATCTAGAATGTAAAATTCGCTTACCAGAAGCCTTACGCCATTTAGAACCAGCAATACAAACGGTTATGCGTAAAACACTCAGCCGCGGTAAGGTAGATTGTATATTGCACTATCAAACAGGTGAGTTGACAGCGGGACATGTGCAATTTAATCAAAAACTGTATCAACACATCTTACATATTGCACGTAATATTAATGCTGAGTTAGTTAACCCTGCTGACATGAGTGCATTGGATCTAATGAAATGGCCTGGCGTAATGGAATGTGTGATGGGCGAACAACCTGAGCGCGACAAAAAAATTATTGCATTAGTTACCTTAAGCTTGCAGTCATTACTTGCTGTACGGAAAACAGAAGGTCAAGCATTAAAGAAACTGTTACAACAACGTTTAACTTTATTAAGTGATGAAATTAGCTATGTAGGTAAAGTGACAATAGGGTTAGTTGACAGGCAGCGTCAGCGACTCGTTGATAAAGTAGCAAGCTTGGCTGTGGATCTTGAGCCAAGCCGCTTGGAACAAGAAATTGCTTTGTTAGCACAGCGTATGGACGTGAGTGAAGAACTTGATCGTCTTACTACACATGTGATTGAAGTTGAACACATATTAACAAAAGACGAACCCGTCGGTAGACGATTAGATTTTTTTATGCAAGAATTAAATCGTGAAGCAAATACCTTAACCAGTAAAATAGCTGATAGCGAAGTAACGCAACATTGTGTAGAGATGAAGGTATTAATTGAACAAATGCGTGAGCAAATTCAGAACTTAGAATAGTCAAATATTTTTTAATTATTGAGAATTCCCCTGGTCTTTTTAATTCCACGTTAAAACATGATGGGATTTTGTTTATTATCTCTGTTATTGTAGTATACTTTTCCCCATATTGAGTACGGGATTATTCTCATGGAATAATTCCATAGATAAAATTTAGGAGTTTAAAATGAAAATAAAAGGAATTAAGGCAATGGGATATGGAATTACCATTGAAAAATTTGACGCAAAAAACGCTACTGTTCAAGATATAAAAACCATAAAAGATGCTATACACCAAGAGCTAATTGTTGTTCTTAAAAAGCAATGTTTATTGCCGGCAGAATTTGTGAATTTTGGCAAACAGTTTGGGTATATAGAAGAATATTATGAGGAGATGTATCATCACCCCAGCGAAAAGGATATTTTTGTTTCTTCAAATATGCAAAAAAATTCTAATCTTGAAGGTGTGCCAAGAACCGGTAGCTTCTGGCATTCTGATTATGCATTCATGAAAACGCCTTTTGCTATTTCTATTACCTATCCTCAAGTGGTACCTAAGATAAATCGCGGTACTTACTTTATTGATATGGCTAGAGCCTATGAAAATCTTAGCGAAGCGTTAAAGCAGCGTATTGAAAATACAGCATGTGAGCATTCGGTTCGAAAATATTTTAAGATAAGGCCTTGGGATGTATATCGACCTATCGGTGATATTATAAAAGAAATTGAAGAAAGAACACCTCCAGTAATGCACCAAACAGTCACCACGCATCCCATTACGGGAGATAAAATCCTTTATGTTAATGAGGGATTCACATTTGCTATTAAAGATTCTCGACCAGAGAGTAAAGATTCTCAATTGCTTCTTGATGAACTCTTTGAGGCAAGTGGACAAAAAGATAAAGATTTTTCCCATCCGCTGATTAAGCTCCTGGAAATAGAGCAAGGGGATATTATTTTATGGGATAATAGGCGGCTGATACATCATGCCAAACACACGGGCATAAAAGAACCTGCAAAAACATTTCGTTTGACCGTATATGACGAAAACCCATTTTCATTAACCACGAATGCATCGGCATTATTTGCGTAAACGATAGGGTGTGATACTTGATAAGGACATAATGATGGATATGACAGCAGAAGGAACACGAGAAATTGTTCTTGATAATGATGCTTTATTAATAGAACAAGTATTAACGCCTTATTTTAAGCACGCCAGATATTTAAAGTCTGCTATTGTGAAAGGGAATGGCGATCCTGCTGCAGGTAAAGGTAAAATAAGTGCCTCTTGCTTATTTGAAATACCTGAATCTTGTTACATAAAAGATACGGGTCATTTTAATTCAGTAGAATTTAATATTTGTTATAATCAAATGATGTACTATGTCGTTGCAATGTCAGTGAAGCATCAGTTGATGGGTATTTTTCATCATTGGCAAATGAAAGATTATTTTGATAAACAATTACCGGATATTTTGATTCTTAATTTTAAAAGTCATTTTAAAGCGCCGCTACATGCACGTCGACTCCTAGCTGAAATCGATTTTATCAAAACAAAAATAGTCAATAAAAATAATCCACTCGCTTTTATCAAAACACAGTGCCGATTTTACGATGATGAAAAAAGTGGTTATGCTGAAGGTGACGTTGATTTGGTCATTACTAATATCAATTTGTAGAGGTTTTATGGAAAATAATGACGTAAAGTCAAAACTTCGTGAGCTGCCCCAAAGTGAGTGTTTAGCTTATTTGAAAAATTTCATTGCTGAGATATTAAGCCTATACTTATATATAGAGAATCCACGAGACTTACCTAAAGATACCAGCTCTTTTGAGCAAGGATTAACCTCGCTTATGGCTGTTGAAGTTAAATATAAATTAGAGCGCGATTTACAGATTAATCTTGATTCTACGGTATTATTTAATTATTCAACAGTCGATAAATTATCTAAGTTTCTGATTGAAAACAAAATGAATTTTTCATCTGATTTTCAATTATACAATAATGATTCTCAAGCAAAACAAAAAAAATATGCAAAACAAGTGTTGCAAAAATATTTTGGTATCAATGAATAATTCTAATATTATTTAGCTAAAAGGATAAATAAGTACTATTCAATGCCCTATTCTTGTCTGTTGTAAAAACGGCAATTTGAGGCGTCCTAAGTAATTAATCTGTTTCATTGCACATTTACTATTGATTATTAATAGAGGAAAAGACGACATGAATGCCCCAAAGGAGAAAGCACAGACTACTGAGCAAGAGAGTTTAATTGATCAGTTAATGTTAGAAAAATATGAGCCCATTGCTATTGTTGGTATTGGTTTGCGATTTCCAGGGAATAGTAGCGATCTAGATACCTTTTCTCAGTTACTTGCTGATGGCAAAGAAGGGATAACGCCGATCCCACAGGATCGCTGGGATAATGACAAATATTATGACGCTTTACCAGGAGTTTTAGGTAAAAACTGTACACATAGTGGTGGATTTGTTAATGCACTCGATCAATTTGATGCTAAATTTTTTGCTATTTCACCCAAAGAAGCAAATAATATGGATCCACAACAGCGAATGATGTTAGAGCTTTCATGGGAGTCTTTAGAAAATGCTTGCATTAATCCTGATATATTACGTGGTGGGAATGCCAGTGTTTATATTGGTGTAGGCTCGACTGATTTTGCAAAAGATATATTCGAGACACATGGTAATGAATTGCAAAGCCAAATGGCAACGGGTGCTGCAAATAGCGCTATTGCGGGTAGACTTTCTTATTTTTTAGGATTACGCGGTCCTTGCATGATTTTAGATACTGCGTGCTCATCGTCACTCGTAGCATTACATTTAGCAGCCAATGCATTGCGCAATAAAGAAACTGACTTATCATTATGTGGTGCAATTAGTCTTATTCATCATCCCTCAAATCATATTGCATTGTCCCAAGCGAATATGCTATCTCCCGATGGCCGGTGTAAAACCTTTGATAATAGTGCTGATGGTTATGGGCGTAGTGAAGGTGGTGCTATATTGGTATTGAAACGTTTGTCTGATGCATTAAAAGATAAAAATAATATCGTGGCAATATTACGTGGCTCAGCCGTTTTGCAAGATGGCGAGAGTGCAGGTTTAACGGTACCCAATGGTGAAGCTCAAGAACAAGTGATGCGGAAAGTACTGAGCAATGCGATTTTAGA
>JAESTO010000104.1 GCA_016763565.1 Gammaproteobacteria bacterium
CGTGACGATAACTTTGTAAGTCGTGATCGATAAAAAAAATAATGCCCCTATAATTAAGGGGACAATAACAGCAGCTGTTAACAAACGATATTTAAGCATAATAGATTCAATTAATTAGTTAGACCAAAACGACGTTGGCGATTCGCATAAAATACTAGTGCTTCATCTAAAGCGGCTTCATTAAAATCTGGCCAATTTACCGTAGTTACATAAAATTCTGCGTAGGCTAATTGCCATAATAAAAAATTACTCATTCGTTGCTCACCACTGGTGCGAATTAATAAATCTGGATCGGGCACACCCACAGTTGTTAATTGTTTAGCAAAGACTGTTTCATCAATTGCGGCTACCGTTAATTCACCTTGAGCAACCTGCTGCGCTAAACGACGTGCAGCTTGGCAAATATCCCAACGTCCGCCATAACTAGTTGCTAGCAATAAACGTAGCCCCGTGTTTTTTTCAGTGACCTGCTCTGCTTCAGCAATACGCTGTTGCAATGGTTCTGAAAATTTTTCACGTTCACCAATAATTTGTAAACGAATATTGTTTTTTTGTAAGGTGGGCAATTCTTTTTCAAGATTATCAAAAAATAATTGCAGTAATGCTGATACTTCATCCTGTGGACGCTGCCAATTTTCGCTGCTAAACGCAAACAGCGTTAAATAGCCAATGCCTTTATGTGTACATTGTTCAATCAAGCTTCGCACTGTTTTTGCACCCGCTCTATGGCCTGCCTTACGCGGTAAATAACGTTGTTTTGCCCAGCGTCCATTGCCATCCATAATAACCGCTATATGTTGGGGAAGAGAAGATTGGCAATTATTCATGGGTCATGTATCTTTAGCCCTGGTCAATTCTTTGCACGTTAATTACCGCAAAAAACCCCAAAAAAACACTATATTTCAAGCAAATCTTTTTCTTTTCTTGACACTGTCACATCAATTTCCGCGATATATTTATCAGTTAATTTTTGTATTGCATCATTTAAACGCCGTTCACTATCTTCATTGATTTCTTTTTCTTTTAATAATTCTTTCGCATCATTATTCGCATCACGTCGAATATTACGTATTGCTATACGCGTATGTTCAGCTTCTGCTTTAACTTTTTTCACTAATTCTTTACGGCGCTCTTCGGTTAATGCGGGCAAAGGAATGCGAATTTGGTCGCCTGAAGTCACCGGATTTAAACCCAAATCGGCTTGCATAATGGCCTTTTCAATATCAGGAATAATATTTTTTTCCCAGGGTGAAACCAATAAATTCCTTGCATCAGCAACACTAATATTAGCTAATTGCGTCAAGGGCGTATCGACGCCATAATAAGGCACCATCACCTGCTCAACCAAACTAGGGTTAGCTCGGCCCGTGCGCATTTTGCCTAAGTTATCGTGTAAGGCAAGTACACTTTTTTTCATACGCTGTTCTGCGTCATGTTTAATATCTTCAATCATAAATACCACCTGTTAGCAACGGCTCCGCTGCAAAAAACCGAGTTTAAAATTATTAATTATGTACTAAAGTACCTTCATCGTCACCCAATATTACACGACGTAATACTTGAGGCTTATTAATATTGAATACCTGTAATTTTATCTGGTGGTCACGACATTGACAAAAAGCATTTAAATCCATGACACCTAATTCTTCACGCAAGACTTGTTGATAGGTTAAGCTGCGATACATTTTCGCTTGAGGCTCTTGAGCTGGATCAGCAGAGTAAATACCATCGACATTGGTTGCCTTCAGCAATAATTCAGCGCCAATTTCAATCGCACGCAAACTTGCTGCCGAGTCCGTCGTGACCAGTGGATTCCCCGTACCGCCAGCAAAAATCATTACCCGTCCATGTTGTAGATGGTGCAAGGCTTTACGTCGGTCGTATTGATCCATGATACCCGACATGGATACGGCCGACATAACCCGACAATCTAGGCCAAGCTGACTGAAAATGTCACGTAGTGCCAGCGCATTCATCATCGTCGCCAGAATGCCCATGTGATCACCGGTAATGCGATCTAAACCAGCTTGTGACAAAGCCGCACCACGGAATAAATTACCACCACCTATCACAATGCCAACCTGCACGCCCAATTTAACCACCTCATGAATTTCATTGCCAAGGCGATGCAACACCTTGGGATCAATGCCATAAGCTAATTCTCCTGTCAGTGCTTCACCGCTTAATTTTAATAAAACACGGCTATAAATCGGCTTATCCATGAGTTTATCTGGCATTATCCTGCAGAACCTTGCACTTGTGCCATAACTTCATCAGCAAAGTTATCTACTTTCTTTTCAATACCTTCGCCAACTTCAAAGCGAATAAAACGACTCACTGTAGCATCAGCTTGCTGCAACGTTTGCTCAACCGTTGCATCAGGATTTTTCACGAAAGGTTGCCCTAATAAGCTTATTTCATTAAGGAATTTTTTAATACGGCCCTCTACCATTTTTTCAGCGATATTAGCAGGTTTACCACTTGCCAATGCTTGCGCAGTAAAGATTTCTTTTTCTTTATCAACAGCTTCTGCAGATACATCACTTGGTGCTACCACCTGCGGATTGCTCGCTGCAATATGCATGGCAATATCCTTGGCTAAATCAACATTACCACCTTGCATGGCAACGATAACGCCAATTTTATTACCGTGGCAATAGCTACCGGTAACATCATTACTGCTTATATAGGCTGTACGGCGCACTTTAATATTTTCACCAATGGTAGCAATTAAGGCTTGACGCGCGTCCTCCAAGGTTCCTTTCTCTGTTGATTCAGCCATTAACGTATCAACATCTTGTGCTTGGCTAGTCAAGGCTTGCTGACTTACTTGCTGAGCAAATCCCATAAAACTGTCATCTTTCGCAACAAAATCTGTTTCACTATTAATTTCAGTAATAGCAGCTTGCTTCTCATTGATGGTCACCACAACCACACCTTCTGCGGCGATACGGCTAGCTTTTTTGGCGGCCTTAGCCAGACCTGATTTACGCATTTCCTCGATAGCTTTATCAACATCACCCGCGGTGTTTAGTAGTGCTTTTTTACATTCCATCATACCAACGCCGGTGCGTTCGCGTAGTTCTTTAACTTGTTGTGCCGTAATAGTCATAATTTCCCCTTTATTCTTCTTCAGCAATGTATTCTTCACCAACACTATTGGCATGCTTAGCATCAAGAACGGCATCTGCCATGCTGGCAGCATACAACCTTACCGCACGAAATGAATCGTCGTTGCCTGGGATGACATAGTCAACATCTTGTGGATTAGCATTACTATCAACAATCGCAATCACTGGGATTTTCAATTTTTTGGCTTCTTGCAATGCAATTTGTTCGTTTTTAATATCAACGATAAATAATGCATCAGGCAAGCCACCCATGTTTTGGATGCCACCAATGCTGTTATCTAATTTAGTACGCTCACGTTCTAACATTAGCGCTTCTTTCTTCGTTAAGCCCTTGAGACCATCGCCTGCAAACATAGCCGTCAAATCTTTAAATCGTTTAATCGTTTTACGAATGGTAGGATAGTTTGTTAAAGTACCACCCAACCAACGATGTACAACAAAAGGCATACCACAACGCTCTGCTTCTTCACGAAGAATATGCTGTGCAACCGGCTTAGTCCCCACAAACAATATCTTGCCTTTGTTTGCGGCAATTTTTCCTAACGCATTTCTTGCATCATTGAATAACGGTAAAGTTTTTTCTAAATTAATAATGTGAATTTTATTGCGTGAACCATAAATATAAGGTTTCATGAGGGGATTCCAAAAGCGTGTTTGGTGCCCAAAATGTACACCCGCTTCAAGCATTTGTTTCATAGTAACTGACATAGTTGTCTCCAGTAAGGGTTAAGCCTCCATATATCGGTGTGACTTAAGATATCTACCTTAAGCACCCATACCTAACATCATCCCATAAATAAAGGGAATCAATGATATATGTGCGTCGTTATACTTGCTAACTTATTTAGCAAGCAAAAATTTGAACGGAACTTTATACCACAAAGTGCTTTCAAATACCACCATAAGTGCGTAGAATTCGATGAAATTCTATAACCTAAGAGGAAGTATGAGTGTATTTATCAAAACCGCTGAAGAAATCGCCAAAATGCGTATTGCTGGCCGTTTAGCAGCTGAAGTATTAGAGATTATCGAAACGCATGTAAAACCGGGTATCACAACGGAAGAATTGGATGAGATCTGCCATCAACATATCACAAAGCAACAACAAGCCATTCCCGGGTCGCTCGATTACAACGGTTTTCCCAAATCCATGTGCACCTCAGTTAACCATGTAGTATGTCATGGCATTCCTAGTAATAAACTATTAAAAAAAGGCGACATCGTCAATATCGATGTGGTAGTACGCAAAGAGGGTTATCACGGTGATACTAGCAAAATGTTTATGGTGGGTGAAGCATCCATTATGGCACGGCGTTTAATCCGTATCACGCAAGAAGCGATGATTATTGGTATCAAAATGGTTAAACCAGGGATAAAACTAGGTGATATTGGTGCAGCCATCCAAAATCACGCCGAAGCCAATCACTATAGCATCGTGCGAGAATACTGTGGCCATGGCATTGGTGCGAGCATGCACGAAGCACCACAAGTGCTGCATTATGGCCCACCCGACACCGGCCTCATGCTGAAAGAAGGCATGATTTTCACTATTGAGCCCATGGTCAATGCTGGCAAACGCCAAGTAAAATTATTATCCGATCAATGGACCGTTGTTACCAAAGATCATAGCCTATCAGCACAATGGGAGCATACTATCTTAGTCACGACTGAGGGTTATGAGGTTCTAACGCGCCGCCAAGAAGAGACCTGGTAGACTATTTTGTGCCCTGTATGCAACGCAAAAAATTAGGCGACATGTAGAGCTATAAAAATATTCGGCACTACCCCACGGCACAGGCAGAACCCTCTTAGAAATAGCGATTCGCACACGACCGATACCCACTATCCTTTTTAGCGTATCCCTCTTCAGACGGCTGTAGACAATACAGTTTTAGGGTGGTGCGTGTAGTGAGGTACATCACTGTATTGCTCGGTGGAATCTTCTGCATCAACCATCAAAATATCGCACGTAGTATGGTGTAATATGGATTTAGCAATATGATTTTCATGCCAAGTAGTACCATGAGGAATGATGACCAGATCACTATTCAATGTATTGGCTTTACTGATCAAGACATCTTTAAAATAACCTTCTGCAATAAAAATATTTTCTGGGTTAATGGCGTACGCTTTACCTAAGCCATCAATTTTATTACGTATTTTTTCAATGATTTGTTCTTGAATTTTAAACGTTTCTAATGCACCCACATATCCCCAATCAGGCAAATAGGGTTTATTAATGACGGTAAGCAAATGTAGCTTAGTATGATAACCATTTGCCATTTGCCTCGCTTTGTATAAAACCTGCTTATAATTAGAAAACTGAGTGTCAAATGCGACTAAAATATTGCGGTAATTCTCCATAGCTCCTTCCTTAAAATAAAAATGCCTAGACTTAACATTTTATCTGCCGCGTCTAACGATTATAAACGATGCTGTTATAGCCCCATTTTAATTCACGTAAAATAGCGGCTTCCATAATCGGCAAATCAAATTGCTGAGGGTAAAATTGTTGTTGGATTAATTGTAAGAATAATTGTGCTTGATAGTAATATTGACGTAGTTCTGCTAAGGTTTTTGCAGCTCTAGCTTGATTAACTTGAATCCAAGATAACATGTACAACGCGCAAGAACGCTCCTCTTCAACAACATTATCCGTGCGCTTAACGATCGCTTGATAATAATGCGCGGCTCTTGACTGTTCACCACAATAATAGAGTTTGTGTCCTTGTTGTAAATATTTGTTCATCATCCTTCCTCCATGGTTAAAAAAATAAACGCCCTCATAAACTATGGGCAACATTGATCATCCATGTTTTACAGATTAAAGTCAATAAATAATTACCCGCTTTGCACTAATCAATGATCCCAGTGCTCTACGGGGAAAACCCTTAATCTTCAACAATTTTTTGCGAAATAATGCCTAAAGCCTCAAGCTGAATAGCAAAACGAACCAATTCAGCTAATGATTTTGCTTGCATTTTGAGCATCACCTTAGCACGATACACTTCAACCGTTTTTTTAGAAATATGTAGCTCATCGCCAATCACTTTATTAGAATTGCCAGAGGACACTAATCCCATGACTTGTTTTTCACGGAGTGTTAAATTGTCAAAGTGTTTGATAATAGTCTTAAACTCTTGCAAATTCTGGTGTTGTTCATTGTTATATTCAATCGCTTTATTAATGCTATCTAATAACATTTGATCGTTAAATGGCTTGGTAAGAAATTCAAAAGCCCCTGCTTTCATAGCACGGATGGCCATAGGAATATCACCATGACCCGTAATGAAAATAATGGGTAAATCAACTTTTTTATCTTTCAATTGCTGTTGTAATTCGATACCACTCATCCCGGGCATTCTCACATC
>JAESTO010000105.1 GCA_016763565.1 Gammaproteobacteria bacterium
GAGGCACTAAAAGATTGTGCGATATTACCGGCTAACGCCGCTTTTTTATCCGCTTCATTATCGATATAACGCTTTAAGGCTTTTTGCGTTGGTACAATTTTATTGCTGTTAGCACTCAAACTACTATCAGCAGAAAATTCATCGATAGCAATATCACCCTGTAATTTCAAACTACCATTGATGTCTAAAGCCTCCGTAGGACTATCGGTACCAATACCAACATAACCTTCAACGATTAAACCATCTTCCGGTGCATCTTCGATACCCGCATAATGGCTACCGATAGCCACACCAGCGCCCACATCTAAGGCATTTTTAGCCGTTGCCGCGATGGCTAATTTTTTCGGCAAAATCACATTGTTAGCTACATTCACTTGTTCGGCCACGATGATCGTCGCTTTAACCGTGCCATTCACCTCTAATTCAACCGTCGGGGTCGCAGTCGCAATACCTACTTTGCCCTGCACTATCATGCTGTTTACCGGCGCGGCAACACCCTCGTCGACATAATTTTCACCGACGACAAGCCCTTGGCTAACCTGGGCACTATCGGATAATAAAACATCCGTATTAATGGTGCCATTCACATCTAATTCATACTGTGGTGCGATATTGCCAATGCCCACCTTGCCTTCGACCAATAATTCATTATTATTCGCAGTTTGTTGACTCGCATATTGGCTACCGATGGCCACACCACCCGCTACGGCTAAATGACTTTTCGGATCGGTGGTAGCAATGCCCACTTTACCTTCAACAATTAAACCATTCTCGGGCGCAGCTTGCTGCGAGCCACCAACACCCGAATACGTACGGCCAATCGCCATATTGCCTTTAATATCTAATTTATTTTGTGGATTTTCTGTACCGATGCCTACGTTACCATCTTGCTTCACAGCCAATAGTCCATCATTAATCATCAAGGCATAGTCAGCATTATCATTATGAATGTGCAGCTTAGCCTGTGGCTCAACAGTATTAATACCGACATCGCCACTCTCGCGATCGATAAATAATTTACTGTGCTCATCGCTGCAAATATTAAAACCGTCGGCATACTCAGCGGGGCTTGAACCCGGCACTAGTGGACGTTGATTAATACGCCAGCTATAATTCGCCGCATTTGCTTGATGAAAATCTAATAAATTTTGTTGTGGATTTTCAAGCGCATCACCCTGCGCAATAATGCGTAAGGGTTCGCTTAATTCAACGGGATTTTTAATGCCATCATCTTGGCTATTCAACGTTGAATCAGCAAAATGTTGGAAGTCCTCTTCCGTCGGCACTCGTCCTTCAACAAATTGTGCTTTTAATTGTGCGCGTGTTTTTTCCATGATATTACTCCTTGAGGATAATTTCTTAGCTAATCAATATCCAAATCTAAACCAGTGACACCGTAACCGATACCTATAAAATCTTGTTCTTTATAATCATCGCCTTCGATGACATCGATAATATGCTGCGGTGCCGACACTAAAATCGCAGTAGGCTTACGTACCGCCGCCGTATTGGTATTGCTAGTTAATGCATAGGCATTTTCTAAGCCCAATTCATTGTCACCTAAGGCGACTTGCTCCACTAATTTTAATTGCGCAATATAATCGACATAAGGTAATTGATCGAGGTGATGCAATAATTCCGTGCTATACACTTTGTTCCCAAACGCCAAACTGGTTTGTTCACCATAAGCCCATGGCGATAAAAAACGAACCACTTCATCGTTTACATTGTTGATAGCATCACCGGCATCGATACTCTCATGAAAACGCACCGCTAGGCGATAACGAATTTGTTCATACGGTGGATTACGTACTTCAATGTTAACAAATGATGATGCTTTGTTTTGCAAGTAACGTTTGATTTTACTCAACAATGCCACGGGTGCCTTCGGCTGCAAAGGGAAAAAAGGGGCTCTTTGCGCAATATTAATAATAACAATAATGCGTAAACGTGCCTCACTAGAACCGTCACGTTGCAGAGTCTGTGGGATGCATTTCGCCAAATAAATTTCAGGAAATTCCTCTAATAATAAACGTTCATAATCCCAAGCACTCAATGCCCGTTGTTTATGGCGCAAACGCTCACTGACGCGCGTTAAATAATGCGCGCTACTTTCGCGAGGTTTACCCGAAAATGAACTATAAGGTTGTGTCACACTCACCGAACCAATGCTGCTGTTAATACTGTTTGCCGCTAAACCTTTCGCTAAATGTTGTGGTTGTTGATCGGCGGTTAATTGCAAGGTGGCACGTGCAGCCTGCGCATGCACTGATAACATACGACCAATCGCTTGACCGTGGTCATCGACACTGACACGTAACCAATGCAAATTATTGGCTAACAAGGCATTATCATTACTTGCCGCTTGAGGTAAGGCCAATTTGACGATACCCGGATCTAACAAACCATGACTACTGTCCGCTAAAAATTGTTTAGCATTAAAATCAAGCCAACGATTATCACTTAAATAACTCCAACGCACCTTAGGTGGACTAATATCAGCCTTACCACTGGCCTCAACCATTTGTAAGAGCAACGATAATTTTTCCGGAGTAGTCGCATTGCGTAACCCAATAAACAAATAACCATCCGCTAAATATTGTGGCATTAAAGGATAATTACCTGCTTCATTCAATGCAGAGAATACTGGCGCATAACCAAAGGGATGCAGATGTAATAACTGATCCGGTTGTTGTTCACTCTCACGTGCCGTTAAATCCAAACTGACTGAGGCCGTGTAATCGACACTGAAGCTACCCAACTTCGGTGTGTGCGCGGCATTCACCTGTAAGTCACGGATCCGCGGTTCAATAGCATCTTGTGCTTCATTCCCCACTAAACCTGCAACATAATGTGTATCAACAAAATCATTATCACCGGCATTAGCAACTTTTGTTTCAACAACAGACTGCAAACTATGCATGAAATCACCTTCGGCTAAAGCTAATTTAAAATAACGTCGCCAACTCAGTGGATTGTCATTATTGATGTCATCGAAAATTAAATCGCGCTGGTAACCAGGAAAATTAAAATCATCGTAACGCGCCGTATGGCCATGTAAACGTTTTTGTTTTTCTAATAGTTTTCGATCTTTCAACGGC
>JAESTO010000106.1 GCA_016763565.1 Gammaproteobacteria bacterium
AAACAGGGCGCTAATTTATTTTTGTGGACAATATGCCGAGATTCTACCCGTGTAAAATCAGTGCCTTGCCAAGAAAATTGCTTGGTTACAGCCTTCACCTCAAAAAATGTTGACAAGGCTTTATATTATTAGAGGCTGAATGTTTGACTATGTCTCATCGCAACGCTTCTTCAAACATTGA
The DNA here is from genome assembly GCA_016763565.1 of Gammaproteobacteria bacterium. Next base: position 182 of record JAESTO010000106.1, read on the forward strand.
GCTGATAGAACCTTTTTCACTGATACGAGAAATAGTTTTGGCTAACATATCACTGAGACTAAGTTGACGAATTTTAGAACAAGCTTGCAGCGTAGGAGAAAGTTCGATGGTATCAGTCACCACTAGTTCATCGAGCCCTGAGTGCTCAATATTGTCAATTGCCGCACCGGACAACACCGGATGCGTACAATAGGCGGTCACCGTTCTAGCCCCTTGTTTTTTTAACGCATTCACCGCAGTGCTCAAGGTACCGGCAGTATCAACAATATCATCTACAATAATGCAATCACGGTTGTACACATCACCAATAATGTTCATCACTTGTGCTTCATTGGGCTTGGGACGACGCTTATCAATAATCGCTAAATCTGCATCGTTTAGGCGTTTAGCAATAGCTCGTGCGCGTACCACCCCCCCAACATCAGGCGACACCACGGTTAAATTAGGAAAATTTTTCTTAGCGATATCCTCGTACATAACCGTTGTACCATAGACATTATCAACGGGAATATCGAAGAAACCTTGAATTTGATCAGCATGTAAATCGACTGTCACGATACGGGTGATACCCACAGATGCCATCATATCAGCGACTACTTTAGCGCTAATGGGCACACGACGAGAACGTACACGGCGATCTTGCCTAGCGTAACCAAAGTACGGTATGACCGCTGTAATAGTATGCGCTGATGCACGGCGAAAGGCATCGGCCATAATGATCAACTCCATTAAATTATCATTGCACGGTGCATTAGTTGACTGCACAATGAACACTTCACGACCACGGACATTCTCTAAAATTTCGACCATGATTTCGCCGTCACTAAATTTATCGACACTAATTTTTCCAAGAGGAATAGCCAGCTGCTGGGCTATAGACTTGGTAAGTACCGGATTGGCATTACCCGAAAAGATCATCAAGTTGTTGGTAGACAAGGTTGCAATCCTACTAATGTTGAAAACTGGCTGGGACGGCAGGATTCGAACCTGCGCATGCGGAGATCAAAACCCCGTGCCTTACCGCTTGGCGACGTCCCAGTAATAGGGAAAGGATTATATACTCAACCCGCTAGGATTTGCAACACATTTTGCGATACAGTACTTAAAATCTATGAATTAAAAAAATAAAGAACAGCCTAAATTAATCTGCCCTCAGGCATTCTCGACTTAAGCCTTTAATGTGGGCCAGACAGAGCTGTCACGCCCATGAAGTTAAGCACAGACGCATTAAGAAATTTGCATCTTAGGTCGTTTTTGGAACAATATCGTCTATTTATTACCTGTCTACCATGTAGCACGGGCCTTAATGGCCGTGTCTACCCATCATCAGTGTAAACGGATACATTTTCTATTCTTGGCACGCACGAAATGAGGCAATTTTTTCTTGGGTTATACTATAAATTGATGCCCCAGAAATAAACACGTAATAATAATTTTTGCCGGCTAATGCCACATGTTTTATTGGATGCATATAAGGCTGCCACGCGTTGATATCTTTGCAGTAATCTTCAGCTGAATAAAAGAAGGGCAGTTGTTTGTGATTACGCATATTTTCAACTATAACCTGTGTTTGGGCAGTTGGGGAATTTTCATATTGATCGTCAGCAACATCAATTTCCGCTTGCATATCTTCATCATCACGAATAATTAACCAATTAACATTGCCATCAACATCTAATAATAAAAAATTAGCTTTATTTTGTAATAAGTAATACTCACTGATACGATGCTGTTGTAAAAAATCTTGGAAAAAATCAGCAAAATCAATATCTTGTAAACAATGTGATAGCGAGGTTGCACCACACATTAATGCGCTGCAAATAGATGACGATAGATGATGAAAATATTCATATTGCATGACGTTGATGGTGGACTTTATAATCTTAAATAAATCAGTGTGGCTTTTACGGATAAACTGATCAATAATTTTGTCATTGAATGCTTTAATTGCTAGCATTTCTTCAGCCTCACCGGTGAGCATAATTAATTTAATCTCTGGATGTTGCTGACGAACAGCTTGACAAAATTCTAATCCGTTCATAGCCGGCATTTGGTAATCAACCACCATCACTGAAATATTATTGAAACGTTTAGCGTTATAAATTTCACCATGTATGCTATTAATTGCCGCAAAAGCATCACGTTCTTGCGGATCAACATCTTCATCAAGGCATCGACTAGTAAAAGGCTGTGCTACGTAATTTTGCGACATTAGTAAAGCATCTCTGACATTATGATAAGCTTGACAAAGAAAGTCATCGCTAAGCTTCGCCGCCATGATGTTGACGAAAGCAGCATCATCATCTACCAAGATTATAGTCGTGGGATGGTAACAAAACGGCATAACAAGTTTCATAAATAGCTCCTCGATAATATTTGTAGCAAAAATAACAGGTATAGCTGTTATTACACCTACAATTCTCACGCTGGTTTTCGTATTTTTTATGTAGGTAAGGATAAAATCTGTCCCACTAAAAAATACAAAAATCCATGTATATTCACTATACTCTCAATTTACATCGGTTTTCGCCTTTTTAGAAACTCTAGGAATCGGCTGTAAACCTGCTCCTATATAAAGTATCCCATAGTATCCCTATATTCCAGCAGTGATAGCTGCAGATTTCAAATTCACGCCTACATAAAACGCGATAACCTAAGTAAAATCAACTAAATACCAACTAACGATGGCGATATTTAATAATCAATAGGGTAGTAATACCACACGCAATAATACTTAACACATACCCTGATAGCAGTATATAATCATGCTTTATAATGCCATGGCCAATTAAAGCTAATTGAATCAAACAAAACCCACCAAACATAATTAATGAAAAATCTTTGGCACTCTTATGTTTAAGGATTTTGACAATTTGTGGAATAAAAAGTAAGGAATTGGCAAATAATCCAACCATTGTTGCTCCTTCAATAATATATGTTAACCACATGTATTGTGACCCTCAGTTTGTTGCACGAGAGGGAACTGTAGCACAAATTCAGCATATTCACCTAAGGCTGACTGGCATTGAATGTCGCCTCCAAATTCTTTCATAATATTTTTGCATAATGCCAA
>JAESTO010000107.1 GCA_016763565.1 Gammaproteobacteria bacterium
TAATGATTAATGCGTCACATTGCTCAAGCACTAAAAAAAACTGTTCTGGATTTTTTTCTTGTAATGCTTTATGTAGCTCTTGCCACACACGTTCAGCAACTAAGTAATCCAGCTCGCCAGAGGCGGCCATTTGTTGCATCAATTGCAATGTTTTTTCTGCGACGGTAAATCCTAAGTGTGAAAAACGTGCAGCGAAACGAGCTATACGTAATACGCGCACAGGGTCTTCAACAAATGCTAGCGAGACATGGCGCAGTAATTTTTTTTGCAAATCAGCTTGACCACCATAAGGATCGATTAAGTTTCCCTCTTCATCTTGAGCGATAGCATTAATCGTTAAATCACGGCGTTGTAAATCTTGCTTTAAAGTGACGTCAGCAGCAGCATGAAAATGAAAGCCAGCATAGCCGTGCCCTGTTTTGCGTTCAGTACGTGCTAACGCATATTCTTCTTTGGTTTGTGGATGCAAGAAAACCGGAAAATTTTTGCCTACGGGTTTGTAGGCAAGCGCACGCATTGTCTCTGTTGTGGCGCCAACGATCATCCAATCTTTTTCTTTAACGGGTAGGTTCAATAATGTATCGCGGATAGCGCCGCCGACTAAATAAGTTTTCATTAGTTAGAGTATAATCAAAATTTTCTATTTAAACAACAGGGGAAAGACATGGCAGCAATTTACCATCAGATTGGCATTCAGGCAGATAATCAAGAAGTGTATCGAGCATTAACTACCATTGAAGGCCTTTCAGGCTGGTGGACTAAAACCTCAGGCAATCCTGAAAGAGGTGGGGTTGTGAACTTTCATTTTGGCGATATGTTATGTGTGATGAAAATTTTAGAGCAGGCGCCTGACAAAAAAGTGGTTTGGCAAAACACTGCGGGTAGCGATCAATGGCTCAATACAAAGTTAACTTTTGAGCTTGAAGTTGCGGGCAATGCAACATTGGTTAACTTTACTCATGCTGATTGGCAAGCGGTGACACCATTCATGCGGCATTGTAGTACTAAATGGGCTGTTTTTTTATTAAGTTTAGAGTGTTTTCTTGAGTCTGGAACAGGCAAGCCTTATCCTGATGATATTGCTGTGGATTAAACTGGCTTCAGGCGGCAGAAGACAAACAGATTTTGTTTCTATAGGCTGTTATTTTATACAGAATACCTTCGTTTTTTATGCCAAATAAAAAAATAGCCTGCAGTTTCTAGAGAAAATCAGATTTTTAACGCTAATGAAAAGGATTAATCCGTTGTCAGCAGGGATTAACACGCGAGTCATTTCTTATTTTATGATTAATAATCGGAGACGTTGGTTGTATCTTGATTGAATTAGTCTAAGGTTTGTCTATAACGTTTTACTGCAATAAACATGACGATAAGACAAAATAATAAAATGGGCCATAGACTTGGCCACAAGTCTAACCATGAGCTACCCTTCAACAAAATACCACGCACGATGCGTAAAAAATGTGTGAGTGGTAATACGCTGCCGAGCCATTGAGCCCATTGTGGCATGCCATAAAATGGAAACATAAAGCCAGATAATAAAATAGATGGCAAGAAAAAAAAGAAAGTCATTTGCATCGCTTGTAATTGATTTTTAGCTACGGTAGAAAACATGATGCCCACCGCCAGGTTGGCCAAAATAAAGAGAAAAATACAGGCGCTTAACGTCACTAAACTGCCTTGCATTGGCACGTGAAATAAAAATCGTGCGGCGAGTAAAATTAAAAAAACTTGCAGGTAACCCACTACAATATACGGAGTGATTTTTCCTAGCATGACTTCTAGTGGTCGTACGGGTGTTGCTAATAAGCTTTCAATAGTGCCACGTTCACGTTCACGGGTAATAGCTAGCGAGGTAATAATCACCATAGTCATGGTTAAGATTACCCCAAGCAAACCAGGCACAATATTGTATTGGGTAATTGATTCTGGATTGTATTTATTGTGAATAATTAATTTAACCGGCGGCGGCTGAGTTTTTAGCTTAGCTAATGGTCCACGCAAATCTTTATTAAATACGCTTTGTATTAATACATTCATTGCTACAGAGGCTTGGCCGACAGCTATCGGATCGGTTGCGTCGGTGGTTAATAAAATATGTGGGTGCAACCCACGTACTAAATCACGCGTGAAATGAGCAGGAATATTAACGACAAACAAAATTTTCCCCATGACCAGTAGGTGATTGGCTTGTGCTTCGCTATTAACGCCATCAATAAACGAAGATAATTGGAGTTTTTCATGCCCGTTGTTAAATCGCGGGTAAAGATACTGTGATCGGCACTGAGTAAAACCGTGGGTAAATACTTAGGATTACTATTAATAGCATAGCCAAATAATAGTAGTTGAATAAGAGGGATGCCAACGATCATTGCAAAAGTCATACGATCACGGCGTATTTGAATAAATTCTTTAATGATAATGGCAGCTAAACGAGACCAAGAAAAAATATTATTCATAGTTATCCTGGGTTTTATCAACTAAATAAATAAACACATCTTCTAAACTGGCGTGTACTTGTTGCCATTGGTATTGTTTGCGATAAGGGGCAATAGCGGTTGTTAATAAGGTTTCATTTTTCCCGGTGATGTGTAGCGTATTGCCAAAAGGTGCGACTTGATCAATGCCAGGTTGATGGTTTAGTTTGGCAGCTAAAGCTGATAAATGATCGCCAGTTGCTTGCCAAGTGATTAATTGTGCGGCATCAATAACTTCATTCATAGTGCCACGCGTTAAAATATTACCCTGTGCAATATATGCCAAACGATGACACCGCTCGGCTTCATCCATGTAATGCGTGCTGACTAAGGTCGTGATGCCTTCATCGGCGAGTTGATGGATATTATCCCAAAAGTGGCGACGTGCTTTAGGGTCAACACCCGCAGTAGGCTCATCGAGCAATAGCAGCTTAGGTTGATGCAACATTGCAGCCGTTAATGCTAAACGTTGTTTCCAACCACCGGATAAGTTACCCGCTAATTGTTTGCTACGCTCCTTGCTAAAGCCAAAGCGATCCAAGCATTCATTAATGCGGTTTTTTTTGTTAGCAATTTGCTGAATGCGTGCGGCAAATTCTAAATTTTCACGAATAGTTAAATCTTTATAAAGGCTAAAATATTGTGTCATGTAGCCAACTTGGCGTTTAATTAAACTCGCTTCTTTAATTATGTCATAACCTAAACATTGCCCTTTGGCAGAATCGGGTGTTAATAACCCACAAAGCATGCGAATAGTGGTGGTTTTGCCACTGCCATTAGGGCCAAGAAAGCCATAAATTTCTCCAGCATTAACTTGCAAAGCGATATTATTTACCACTCGTTTGTTGCCAAATGATTTGTTGAGATGTTTTACATCGATAACATAACTCATTTGAGATAGACGGTTACAGGTTGTCCAGGATGGTATTGCAAGGGATTTTGTCTGGGAATAGCTTCTACGCGATAGGTTAATTTATCCATGCGTTTACGGCTATAAATAACCGGCGGCGTGTATTCAGCTTGTGGTGATATAAAATTAATAGTGGCGGTAAATGTTTTATTCCCCCCTGCTTCTTTCACCTTGATTTTTTTGCCTATTTTAATTTTTGTTAATTGCGGTGTCGGCACAAAAAAGATAACTCTAATTTCGTGCGGATCTAAAATAGCTAATACCGGTTGTTCTTGTTTCACTACCTCGCCGGGACGAAAATAGGTGTCAAATACCACACCACTAACAGGTGCTGTAACTGTTTCTTCTTGCAAGCGCCATTGTGCTTGTTGCAGTGTGGCTTGCCTAGCCGTCACTCGTGCCTGTGCAGCTTTAATTGCATCAATGCGTGCAGTTAGTTTCGCGGTGGTTAAATTTTCTTTTAGCTCTATTAATTTTTGTTGTAAGTTTTTTACGTCGGCAAGTGATTTATCATAACGTTGTTTTTGAATGTGGCCACTGAGGAATAAACTGTGATAGCGCGCCTCAGTTTTCTGAGAAAATTGCAACTGTGCCAGCACTTGTTTTTGCTGTGCTTGAATTGCTGCTAATTCACTGGGGCGTTTACCCTTTTGCAAATTAGCTAAATTAGCTTGTGCTCGTTGTAGCACAGCTTGTGCTTGTTTTACCGCAGCATATTGTGGTTGTGGAATAAGTTGATAAAGTGCTTGTCGTTGCTTAACCATCATGCCACGATGCACCTGTAAGGTTTGTAAGGCACCACTTGCTTGTGATGCGATATACGTTAAGCGACCTTCAACATAGCCTTGATACGATGCTTGTGGTTTATGATCACAACCATATAAAAAGTTTATCAGCAACAATAGGAAGAAAATTTTATGTGTGAACAGACGCATTGTAGGTATCCAGTTGAGTTAACACAACTGGATTGTAACGTATGATAACAGTTATTGCTAGATTTTAAGGTTGCTTTTCAAAATATATCTTTTGTTACTATGATGTTATAAAATGTTAGATTGCCGAGGAGGCACTGCTTGATGGTGCGTTTAAAAAAACCAGTCAGAGGACATCGATATCTGATCACGAGATAAAAAATTTATTAAATTGTTATAGCATGGCTGATGTGGAGCAAGGGTTCAGTTCTTCAGCTAAAAGCCATATGCCATTACATCAAGAAAAAAATGCGTATAAATTTTTTTATGAAGGCCAGTTTTCACAATGGGTTCGCGATGTTTATTCATTAATTAAGAGGCATGAAATAAAGACTAGCAAGCGATATGCTGCTGCAAAAATTATTGAACAGTTATTTTCTTCATTAAATAATCAGGAGAAATTGTTAAGGCTATTTGTAAATCAATCACAGCATATCAAAAATAAACATTGCTTATTCAATCTTCACGCTAACAAAAAAAAATCTTTTTATGGCTATACGTTATTCCATGTGACGATAGATAGCCCATTAACAATCAAATATTTTCAGACCTTAGATGTTTGGTTAATTATTTATGTTTTTTCTTTGACCTTAGGGCGTTATAAAGTTGAAAAAACCAGTGTTTTTGGTTTGCGTAGCAAAGAGACGGCCGCACTATATGCCAGGATAGCAGCCTGTTGTATTCATACACTCAATCAATTGTCTCCCTGAGTGGTCGTTACTTTTAATGATGTGTTTGTTATAAAATTAAAGACTAATTTTTGGCAAAAAATTGATAGGGCATTAATGAACCAACGAAAAGACAATGTGTTTGTTGAGCATAAATTACAAATTAAAAAGCTTACAAAAACAGCCAATAATAAACGGTAGGATGGTCAAGTGGTTATTTTGAACAAAAACTATCAGGATTTTATTTATTGTTTTAATGCGTGTGTTGGCGAACATGTCGATGCGGCTTTTCAAGCTAAACTTAATGTTTTTTATCCTGCTAAACAAGATAAAAAATGTTTGGCTATTAACTACCTCAATACAATGTTTACTGTGGTGATCAAAAACAAGAAATCGGTTTCTATTGGGTTATGTTATTTGCATAAATTTTTAACAGAATCTAATAATGAGGGTGGGGAAAGAAAATTACTTGCAACGTTTTATTTGTTAGATGACAGTAAAAGAAGTGCCTTGATCGAACGTTTTTCTAAGGACCTAGCAAACAATTTTTCCGGTAAAATGTCGCAATGGACTTCAGATAAAATTTTGCAGGAAGCTAAAAAACATGCCGAATTATTTTGTATCGGTGTTATTAGTTATGGCATCTTGCCAGCTGAAAAATTAGCAATGATTAA
>JAESTO010000108.1 GCA_016763565.1 Gammaproteobacteria bacterium
ACCGCCCGGGCCAGCGACATGAATTGCATAGCCACTGGATAAAAACATTCCGGTGCCGATAGAGCCGCCTAAGGCAATCATAGTGAGGTGTCTAGATTGTAGTTTTCTTTGTAACATAATAGTTTCTGACGCGTTGTACTATTTAAAAATACATCATCATAAAGTAAGCGATATCAATAAACGCTTCGGCTCTAGGATCATATTGCTGTATCAGGTAATACACGAATTTGGGTACAGAAAAATATTTTCTAGCAAAACTAACGAAGTCCAATAACGTAATTTCTTGATCATGCGTGTGGCCTGGCTTCTGCTTAACAATAATTTCCCGTAGGTTTACATAAGCAGCTTTTTTTGCGTTCTCATAGCTAAAGCGTTGCATTTCATCTTCGCTTAGGCGATTATTCAATGTACTCCACACAGTATCTTACCGTAATGTAAGCAAAATATGTCTGTTAGGTGATCATTGAATACAAAATATTGATGCTAAGTGAGCTAGCATATCAAGCGCTTTGAACCATTGAAATGCATCAGCGGTGTTGCACATCGGTTGTATGATATTACGAGTAAAACGCGCTCTATTAAAAAGAGGGCAGCATTGCTGGCTCAACTGGGTAAGATGTCAGCTTATTAGTCGTTTGGACAATATTGGCAGCGTTTCCACGCAATGTAATCAGGGTGGCCTTGCTCATCTGCGGTAATAAAGTGGTTACAGCGTGGGCATTGGGTCAGGCCAGTTTCTGCAAATTGTGAGGTGATTGATGTACGTTGGTCGAAGACAAAACAATTACCGTGATAATGATCACTACCACACTCTTCAAAATATTTTAATATGCCACCATCGAGTTGGTAGACATCTTCGAAGCCAGCATCCATGGTGGCTACCGTGGCTTTTTCACAACGAATACCACCGGTACAAAAGGTCACTGTTGGTTTGCTGCGATCCAACGTTGATTGTTTAATGACATCAGGATAGTCGCTAAATTTTTTGATATCAAAATCAACGGCTTTATTAAAAGTCCCTAATTCAATTTCATAATCATTGCGGGTATCGATAAAATTAAACTCTTTATTTTCGTCTAGCCATTGTTTTAATTGTTGTGCGCTGATGCGTTTGCCTGTATGTTTTTCGGGTGCAACGCCGGGAACTTTCATGGTAACAATTTCTTCTTTTAGGCGTACACGCATGCGACGGAAGGGGTGTTTTTCTGAGGGACTTTTTTTAAAATCTATATCAACAAAACGCGTATCGTTAGTGAGGTGTGTAATAAAAGTATCAATGCTATTAGCCACGCCGGCCAAAATTAAATTGATACCTTCTTCACTTAGCAAGATAGTTCCTTTAATATTCAAATCCAAACAGACATCAAGCAATTGCTGTTGCAATGCGTCAAGCTCAGTCAAGTTAACAAATTTGTAGGCAGCGATATTAACGATATTCATAGCGCAAATGATATCAGTTTTCTCTAAAATGCTCAAAGCCTTTTAGGTTGTTTTTATAGGGGGAACCATCTTTATGCAAAATCTGTAACCGTTGTTGTTGGGTAATATGGCCGATGCAAGTATAAGGGCAATTTAATTGGCTTAATATATTTTCTAAAGTTGATTGTTTTGTGGGTGGTACAGTAAAGCACAATTCATAATCATCACCAGCGGTGAGTGCATATTGCCAAGCTTGTTGTTGATTGGTATGGCGTATGAGGGGTGCGGAAAGGGGGATGTCTTCGATAAAAATAGTTGCGCCAATTTGGCTGGCAGTTAAGATATGTTGTAGATCTTGTATGAAACCATCAGAAATATCGATAGCAGCATGAGCAAAATTTACGATAGCTAGTCCTGTTTCCACACGTGGTGTTGGACGGTGTAAGCGTTGCAATACAAATTGCTCATCATCTACTGTGAGTGAAATTTTTTTTTCGCTGCAGGCAAGGCCTAGGCCTGCATCACCTAATGTACCCGTGACATAGATCCTATCATCGACTTGGGCAGCACTGCGTAATAGCGATGTATTATTTGCTAATAAGCCATGGGCTTGTGCCGTAATGCTTAATGGGCCTTGGCTGAGATCACCACCAATCAATTGTAAATTAAATTGTTCTAGTGCCGCCATTAAGCTAGTAGAAAATGCTTGTAACCAACTATGGTCAATAAGGGGTAGTGTTAATGACATTGTTAGCCACGCTGGTTTAGCGCCCATAGCGGCTAAGTCGCTAACGTTAATAGCAACGGCTTTGTAAGCAATATCAGCAGGTGATGTTGTTGTTGGGAAGTGAACGCCGCTGACGAGTGTATCCATTGACACGGCAAGTTGTTGATGCTGAGGAATGTGGAGTAGAGCGCAATCATCACCACTGCCAAGTAACACATTATCTGATCGTGGAGGTTGTTGAAAATATTGTTGAATGATAGAAAATTCTGACACGTTAGTGTATAATTTCCTGTACGCGTAATTTTTTTGCTGTTTTATCCAATACACTGTTAATGTATTTATATGATTCTTCTGCAGCAAAACGCTTGCCAAGTTCAATGCCTTCATTGATGACAACTTTATACGGTACGTCTAGTTGATGTGCCAATTCATAGGTGCTAAGGCGCAAAATAGCTAATTCAATAGGACCGAGCTCGTCAATGGTCCGTTCTGAGTAAGGTGAGAAATATTCATCTAACGTTTGCTGATGATGTACGACACCGTACAGTAATGTTTTAAAATAATCACGATCAGTTTTACTAAAACTGTGTTTATTAAAAAATTGTTGTTCAATAACACTGGCATCGGCTTGGGTATAAATCCATTGGTAGATGGCCTGCAGTGCATATTGCCGTGCTTTTTTTCTTTCAGAAGGTTTCATGGTTAATGGCTCTGTTGTAATTTCTTGATTTCTTCATTAAATGCATTAATGTCTTGAAAACTGCGATAAACTGAGGCAAAACGTACATAAGCCACTTGATTAACATCATATAATTCTGTCATTAACCATTGGCCAATTTTCTTCGCATTAATTTCAGGTTCGCCATTAGTCCGAATTTTTACTTTAATGCGATTAATAATAGCTTCGATAGTTTGCACACTGACGGGTCGCTTTTCCAATGCTTTTTCTAAGCCACTACGCAGTTTTTTGTCGTCAAATGCCACACGACTATTATCGCTTTTAATGACTTTTGGCATAGCCAGTTCGGCAACCTCATAGGTATTAAAGCGCTCGCTACAAGCCATACATTGACGACGGCGGCGTATTTGGTTACTATCGGTAATTAAGCGTGAGTCAATTACTTTGGTATCATCAGCGGGGCAAAATGGACAGTGCATAATTATTTCTTAAGATTGATATACGGGAAATTGTTTGCATAGTGCTAATACTTGTTGTTTAACGTGGGTAATAGTCTCGTCATTTTCAAGATTATCAAGGATGTCACACATCCAGTGAGCTAATTGCTTACTTTGTTCTTGTTTAAAACCACGCGTGGTAATAGCGGGTGAGCCAATACGCAGTCCACTCGTGACAAATGGTGATTGTGGATCGTTAGGCACCGCATTTTTATTAACGGTAATATTGGCGCGACTTAATGCCGCATCAGCTGCTTTGCCGGTAATGCCTTTATTGATTAAACTAATTAATAGCAAGTGGTTATCGGTGCCACCAGAAACAATATCATAATCTCGCGAAGACAACACCGTTGCCATAGCGCGTGCATTCGCTATGACCTGTTGCTGATAAATTTTAAATTCTGGTTGTAGCGCTTCTTTAAAGGCTACGGCTTTAGCTGCGATAACGTGCATTAAAGGTCCGCCCTGAATACCAGGAAACACCAGTGAGTTAAATTTTTTCTCTAAGGCAGGGTTGCTACGACAAACAATTAAACCCCCACGTGGCCCACGCAATGTTTTGTGTGTAGTGCTAGTGACTACGTCAGCAACCGCAATCGGTGAAGGGTATTCGCCAACCGCTATTAAGGACCAACGGCTGGGGAGGCAACGAGGACGTCGAGGCGACCTGCCAGTGCGAGCACCACGAAGGAGCCAAGCGATGAAGCGCAAGGTCAAGGTCCAGGGAGCCACGGAC
>JAESTO010000109.1 GCA_016763565.1 Gammaproteobacteria bacterium
TCCCAATGATTTTACAGTAACTGCCGTTCACAAAGTGCAAGTGCCAGGTTTAGACGCTCAACGTAATATTGTTTGCGTGCAACCTGTATAATCTCTAAAATGCAGCCAACTGCTGCAATTTAGGACAATGAATATATGACCACTAAAATTCTTGCTATTGCTAACCAAAAAGGCGGGGTTGGCAAAACAACCACATCCATTAATCTTGCTGCATCACTAGTCGCCACCAAACGACACGTATTATTGATTGATATGGATCCACAAGGTAATGCCACGATGGGTAGTGGTATCAGCAAACAAGACTTACTCCATTCTACGAATGAAGTTCTACTAAACGAGTCAACTATTCAACAAGCTATTTGTAAGACCCATCCTGCCGGTTACGATTTGGTAGGTGCTAACAATAATCTAACGGCAGCAGAAATTAGTTTATTAACGAGTGATGAACGTGAACAACGATTAAGAAAAATTTTGCTTGATATTAAAGAACAGTATGATTACATCATTATCGATAGCCCACCCACATTAAATATGCTGACTATTAATGCCTTGGTGGCAGCAACGGGTGTGATTATTCCCATGCAATGTGAATACTACGCGCTAGAAGGATTAACAGATTTATTGCAGACCATTCAACGTTTACAAGAAACGGCTAACCCAAGCTTACAAATTACAGGTGTATTACGTACCATGTATGATCCACGCAATCGCCTAACCAATGATGTATCCAATGAGTTAATCAAACACTTTGGTGACATTGTCTACCAAAGTGTGATTCCTCGTAACGTCAGATTAGCCGAAGCACCTAGCCACGGCATGCCGGTATTACACTATGAAAAAACATCGACTGGTGCTAAAGCCTATTTAGCCTTGGCCGGCGAGTTAATCCGTCTCGAACAAACGTCGCTACAATCCTAGATCTGGCTGCTGATAAGTAAGCTTATAAAGTTTATCTAAATATTTTGTAGAAAAGCTTCGGCAATAAGTTAACTTTAATTTTGTTGTGTTAATATCGCTAACATTTTTTACTAGCTCATTCAATGTATTAATTGCTGTGATTTTTTGCTTGCTGCTAACTAACGTAGTTTTAATGCCCAAAGCAGCAAGTATAAGTTGCGTAATGACATCACTGATAGTGCTAAGCAATAACCCCTGCTCAAAATAAAAAAAACATTCTGCTAATTTTTGAATAAAGGTAAAGAATGCTTCAGACATCATTTTGTCATTGAGGCCGTCACGTAATAGAAATATTCATTTTCTTCTTCAGCTATGGGTGTTTGAATTGATGCTGTTGATACGTCATTTTGTGGCAAATTAGCCGCCACATATTTCCATAATATCCCTTGTTGTCGCTGCTTAATTTGTATACGTAATAATGTAGTCAGTTTAGCATTCAAATTTTCCCGATCTGCTTGCAACTGCTCCTGCAATTTATCTTTTTCACCTAAGGTAACGGTAACCTTCCCCGATAATAAACCGTGTAACCGCATGCTTTTGCCTTGCGTATCAAGTTTACCAGTAAAATAAGCACCGCCTTCATGCATAATAGTATAGGGTAAATAGGCAAGAGGGTTCGTGGCCTTTTTTGTGGGAAAGTTACTTGCTGTGTGTGTGCTATGCATTTGATTTGCTGCAGTTTGCTTATTAGCGATGAAAAAACACTGCAACTGTAACCAATGCGGCCCAAGCTGATCTTTTTTGTCAGGGAAGGTTGGCATAGCGGTTAACGGCGCTGCCTTGCCTTGTGATCCGATGAAATGAATGGACTTACCGGTTATCTCAATGCTGTCAGGCGTAATCTGCACTGTGCCACCGGGCCCTGCCAATGCAATGTGCTCTTTTGCATATACGCTATGCTCCCCTTGGCTGGTAAACTGTGCATTGCTATCTATTTGGCTATTGAGATTGTGAGTGATGCGTTCATTGACATTACCTTGCGTGGTGACTTGCCACTGTCGATACGCCTGTAAGTGTACATGCGAATGGCGGGGGTTATCATCCAAGTAAATAGCATGGTGATGTATCTCATCGCTGGACTTACCCAATATTTGAGATTTTACCCCCATGCGGTACAAATGTTTAGGCGGGTGATACGCAGGTTGACTACCAGGATTGGGTAAACAACCAATAACTAAAGGTCGCGCCATGTCACCATACGCATAAATCACGGCAACAATTTCACCGACTCTAGGCAAGAAGTGTTCACCCCAACCATTGCCCGCATTATGTTGACTTACCCTCACCCAGATACTGTTACTCCCATCATCAGGACTGTGCGCATCCCAACAATGACGAATTTTGATGCGGCCCATAGTATCACTGTGTGGGTAGCCTAGCTTTGGACCCACCACTTCGGCGTAGTGGGTATCATTGATTACCGGTGCCCGGATGCGGGGAGCTTGGAAAGCTTGCCGACTTAATTGGCAATCAAAGGTATTGTGGTAATGGTGGTTATAGCTAGTTTCGTGAGAATTAGTTGGCTGCTGGTGAGTAATTAACTGAACAAACACACCGTGACTACTATCCCACGCTGTGTGTTCTATGCAAGTAATGGCATAGTGACCCTCCGCACTGGGGTAAGGGGCATCAGCTTTGCTAAGGTAAAAATGCATACCAGGCATGAGGCGACTGTCATGACTATCGGCTTCGATGTGTGTTTTATTGCACCGGCTACGTTGCACCGCGTGGGTTAAAGCATGGCGTTGCGTTATTGCAGTTTGATGGCCGCTGGGATGTATCACCGTTTCATGCCTGCGAAGTAGCGATGTGTGGGAAACACTTACCGCTTTGGTCTCACGCAATAAACTGTCAGGGCTGTGCAAATCATCATCATCACTGTAGGTGATGTGACTCGGCTGGCGGTGATAACTGTGACACCAGCGCTGCAGGGGATCATTCCCAGGTTCACGGTAGAGAGCACTACCCAAATTAACCCAGCTAGGTGTATCCATCAGAACCAAGGTATGTTGATTATCACTGTGTTTATAGTAATAGTAAATACCCGCATCAGCAAGCAGGCGATGGAGAAAATTAAAATTGCTTTCTTCATAATGAACAACGTAGGGCAACGGAGGGTAGGATTCTTTCAGCTGGCTACGACTGAGATGAACCACTACCCCGGTTGCTTGCAGAGCGCGCAGGTGGTGTTGCACAATATCGAGAATGCTTTTGCCACAGTAGACGCGACAATCACTCGATTGGGTTAAATACCACAGGCCTGGTACTAAGTGCAGTTTGCCGAGGTACTTGAAAATTGACCCCTGATTGTTACCTAAATCAGTAATGTCAACACAGACGCAGTAGCCGTGGATGGTACGAGCACGCGCAGTATTGGCGTTGAGAATTAGGGTCATGGGTAAATGGAGCAAATTTTTGAGTTGAGAAAAATTATCGGTAATGACATCTAGATTAAAGTGGTAGTTAGCAGACAGTTGTTCGTGGCCATCAATACGTACGATCGCAAGGGTTTCGACTAATGATGTTCTAAGTTGGTGACGTGACATATTTATTCAACACAATTAATGCATATAGATACTAATACATTAAACATATTAATGCAATATATATAATTATAATTATAATAAATTATTGTTATGTTAGTCCTGCCTAGTAAAGATAGAAATAAGCACCAAAAGGTGATTTATAAAACAGAGGTGAAAGGGAGCCACTTACACCACCAATGGCTAGCAAGCATCATTATTCTGCATTAGCACAACAAACCGGTAAACCACATTCTAGAAGCGCATAAAGGGATCTATTTCAATAGGGTATCAATAACGCTATATTGTGAATATATATCCAGGAAGAAAATGCTTGAGAGTGTCACTTTTTAATACGAGACTAGGTTGCTAGTGATTAGCAATAATGTTAGCATGGTCGCTTTTATTACAATAATGAAGAGCTAGCATGTCAGCATTTAAACGAGGCCTTAATCGTGGTTTAGATCAACTACTAAGTGCCAGCGCAACAACAGAAACACCACAGGATAAAAATGA
Source organism: Gammaproteobacteria bacterium (assembly GCA_016763565.1). The sequence goes on from JAESTO010000109.1 coordinate 3,996, forward strand.
TAAACAAATAACATTTTTACCTCTTGAGTGGTTACAACGTGGGTGCTATCAACCACGAAAAGATATCAATACTGAAACGGTAAAAGAGCTGGCAGATTCTATTCGTGCTCAAGGCTTGATCCAACCTATTATCGTACGTAAAATTGCTGAACAGCGCTATGAAATTGTTGCCGGTGACGA
>JAESTO010000110.1 GCA_016763565.1 Gammaproteobacteria bacterium
ATCAAGCCTTAGAATTAGCACGGCCACTCGCTAAGCATTTTACGATACCCATTGATTATCACAGTTGTCAACGTGTTCGTGCGACACAGCGACAATCAGATATGCCTGCCAAAGAACGTAAATCCAATGTGAAAAATGCCTTTGTAATTAATGATAAATTCGCAGTGAAACACGTTGCAGTGATTGACGATGTCATCACCACCGGTCATACGATGGAAGAGTGCTGCCGTATGCTACGTAAACAGCAAGTGGAAAAAATTGATCTATGGTGTATAGCAAGAACAACTTATGAAAAATGATCTGACTATTAAACCTTATGTATTAACTAACCAGCAAGGTACCACTGCTACGGTTATTGATTATGGTGCTCATCTCATTTCATGTACCCTGCCGGATCAACAGGGCCAGGCACAAGAAATAACCTTGGGCCTTGATAATATAACCGATTATATTCATAATAATCATCCTCACTTTGGCTCAACGATAGGCCGTGTTGCAGGGCGCATTACTCATGCGCAATTCATCTGTGAGGGTCAAAGCTACTCGTTAGCAAAAAACTATAACCAACAGCATCATATTCATGGCGGCATAAATGGCTTTGATCGTGTTATGTGGCAAGTAGTTTCTGCTAGCAACAATACGATTAAATTACATTATTTAAGCCCACATGGTGATGAAGGCTATCCAGGCAATGTGCATATCATTGCGAGTTACGATCTCACGGAGAGTAACGCATTGGTCATCGAATATACGGCAACGACTGATAAAACTACCCCCATTAATTTAACCAATCATACCTACTGGAATTTAGCCGGTATGGGTCAATTCATTTTCGATCATCAACTATGTATTCCTGCTTCACATTATGTAGACACTGATGAGCAGCACTTATTACCTAATGGAAAAATGCTTACTGTTCATGACACCCCTGTTAATTTTTTACAACCCACCCGTATGGGTGAACATTTACAGCAAGTAAAAAAGGGTTATGGACACGACCAGTTTTATATTCTAGATGATGATACGCATCATTTACGTCTAGCCGCCCAAGTATGGGAACCCACGACACGACGAAAAATGGAGGTATATACGACGCAACCGGGTATACAATTTTATACGGCGAATAATTTAGCTAAGAAGTATTCAGCCTTCTGTTTAGAAGCACAGAACTATCCTGATGCAATTAACCATACACATTTCCCCAGTTGTTTATTACATCCTGGGGAAATTTATCAGCAGAAAACTGTTTATCAATTTACACGCAGTCGCTAGTGGCCGAAGCCTTGTTAAAATGCAAGGCACTATTAAAATAGGACCCTTGTAATAAACAATAAGAGAGAAAAACTCGCTCGCTAGCGAGTTTTGATACGCTTACGACAATGCTTTAATGACATCTTTAGTAATATCAACATAAGCATCGCTAGAATAAACTAACATCTGCTTTACATAAACGATTTGCAATTTTGTCTTTTTGGCAACTTCAGCAATCGCTTGTTGTAGCGCATCTTTAAGTTTCTTTACTTGCTGCTGTTGTACCGTTCGCAAATTGGCAAGATCGCCTTTAAACTTATCTTGCACTGTTTTTAATTGCTGTTGCGCTTGGGTTTTAGCAGCCGGTGTTATCGCTTGCTTTAAGGCATTTTGTGCTTGCTGCACACTGTTATAAAGTTTTTTGGTCTGATTTTGCAAACCTTCCACTTTACTTGCTAAGTCTTTACGCAACGTTTGTAACGTAGTCGATTGAGCTAATACCTGTTGGATATTCACCACACCATACGTTGCCGAAACAGCATACACATTACCCATATTCAATAAACAGGCGATAAAAAGTAAGGATAAAAGTTTCTTCATGTTAGTCATCTCCAAATAAGTATTAAAAAATTATTTTTCCAATAAACCGCGCCCCATCCAGGCGGTTTTTCCATGCACCTGCATACTCAGCGATAGCTAATGCTGTCATGGCTTCTCAAACATCAGATACAGAGCTTCGCACATAGAACCCGTAACATTCCAGAAGAAATTATGGGTATTTTACATACAGTGTACAGCAATATTACAGCGTTGGCTGTCAGTCAAACCCCTATCAATTATCATTGATGAAAGGCCCCTGTGCTATATAAAAGAGAGGAGAATTGTACTATACTACGCAGCGTTATGAGCCTTAAATTTTCCACCATTATCAAATTAATTTTACTAGCGCTGTTGGCTATTACCACGGTAAGCGGCAGCTATTATTATTGGCATTACACAAAACTTCATCCCTCTACTGATGATGCTTATGTGCAAGCCCACGTAGTACGTATTGCTGCGCAAATCAGCGGCCCTGTCAGCACAATTTATGTACAGAACCATCAACAAGTTAAAAAAGGGCAATCACTTTTTACCATTGATCAAAAACCCTTTATCATCGCGGTCACGCAAGCGCAAAGCAAACTGACCTTAACACAGCAAAAAATTACTGCACAGCAAGCTGCGGTACAAACTGCCCAAGCGATTATCAGCGAACGTGAGGCACAATTTATCGAGGCACAACAACAAGCTAAACGTATTTTGCCCTTAGTCAAAAAAGGACATGCTTCTCGCAGCCAAGGCGATAAAATTATTGAACAAGTTCATTTCTCTAAGGCAGGATTAATTGCTGCCAAACATAAATTGCAACAAGCCGTTGCAACACTCGGCTCCCCAGGTGAAAAAAATGCCGATATTCGAAATGCTCGCGCAACATTAGCACAAGCACAGCTAGACTTACAACACACGAAAATCACGGCACCCGCTGCGGGCATCTTGGTCAATTTTACTGTGCGTATTGGCACCATGATCAATAAAAGCGAGCAACTCTTCGCCTTAGTTGAGCAGCAACAATGGTGGATCAATGCTAATTTTAAAGAGACCAAACTGGCACGCATTTGCTCAGGTCAGCCTGTCAATATTACACTTGATAGTTACCCTGAACATCAGTTTAAAGGTATCGTACAAAAAATTAATAATGGCAGTGGTGCCGCTTTTTCATTATTGCCTCCAGAAAATGCGACGGGCAACTGGGTGAAAGTCACTCAACGTTTTCCTGTTAAAATATTGTTTATTAAACCTAACACACGTTACCCATTACGTGTGGGAGCCAGTGCCACCGTAACAATCGATACTACCCAACAACGTCGATAACCCTTATTCACTATGTCTAACACAGACTTTGTCATTAGCCCCTTCCACAAATGGATGATCACCATTACGGTTATGCTAGTAGCCGTGATCGAAGTCCTTGACATTACTATTGTCAATGTATCACTCAAACAAATGATGGGGACTTTCTCCGCAACCAGTGAACAAATCACGTGGATACTCACCGCTTACATAGTTTCTGCAGCTATTTTCATGCCACTTACCGGCTTGCTGGTTAAACAATTAGGTTGCAAACGTTTATTACTCATCAACATTGTTGGTTTCCTGATTAGCTCAATGCTATGCGGTATGGCGCAAAATTTTAGTGAAATTATTTTGTTCCGCGTATTGCAAGGCATTTTTGGCGCATCACTGGTGCCTATTGCCCAATTTATTATGCGCGATACCTTTAGCCAAAAAGAACAAGGCAAAGCCATGGCGATTTGGGGTATAGGTATTATGACAGCACCGGTACTTGGCCCAACGATTGGCGGCTACATTACCGAATGGTTAAATTGGCGCTGGATATTTTATATCAATGCGCCGGTATGTATCTTAGCTTTTTTTCTTACCCTTAAATTTATTACGGAAAGTCCTCGAGAGGAACAAACCATCGATTGGCTAGGCTTGCTACTGATGGTAACGGGTATCGGTACGTTGCAAATTATGCTTGATCGTGGCAATCAACAAGATTGGTGGC
>JAESTO010000161.1 GCA_016763565.1 Gammaproteobacteria bacterium
AAAAATATTTAATAGTGAAGGTGTAGCTTGTATATAGGAGGGTTGCTGTTCGTTGATAAAATTTGCTAGTGCTAAAGGATTTTGCTGCACTTGTGTTTCGCAAAAAATAAGTTTTCCGCCAGAATACAATGGCAATAAAATTTCCAACAAAAATATATCGAAACTAACCGAAGTCAAACTGAGCAAGGTATGCTGCGCTGAAAAATCGAGTTTTTTCAGCATGAACTGGGTTAGCTGGATAACACCATCATGAGCGATCATGACACCTTTCGGTTTTCCAGTACTACCTGACGTATAAATAATATAGGCTAAATCATTTTCGAAGGGAACAACATCTGTAATATTTTTATCCGCTGTATTGTCGGTGATCTCCATCATTATTAATTGCTGGCTTAATAATTTTTTTTCTGCAAGGCAATATTTTTACTGGTGATGAGATGTTCTATAGAAGCATCTGCTAACATATATTTGATACGTTCATCTGGCAAATTGGGGTCAATCGGAATATAGGTTACACCCGCATGTAACGCTGATAACAAAGCAACCAGTAAATGGAAATTTTTATCCAATAATATACCCACGCGAAGTACTTGGGGTTTTCCACCAAAGTGGTCACAAATTATTGAGGATAATTGCTCTACTTTATCAACTAGTTCTGCATAGCTTACCTCGTTGCATCCTTGCTGAAAAGCCGTTTTATCTGGAAAAATAACCGCTTGTTTTTTAATGGTTTGATAAATATTCATGCGTTGTGCTTCAACATAGTCTTAAATCTAATACTTAATAATATCGAGCCTAAGATGGAAACGGCAATTAGCCAATACCACATTGCTTGGATGCCATAACCTAGATATATTTTTAAAAGAAAAATAAAGGGTATACCCAGTCCCCAGAGAGTAAGCAGTGAAATGAGAAATGGCATTCGGCTATCATTCATAGCTCTCAGTACAGAACTTAATATTACCCGAACTGTTTCAGTTATCTGAAATAGGCCTACGATGACAAAGATTGCCAATGCTGCTTCCATCAAGCTCTCTCTATTTTTTGCCATGCTCGGAATATCTATGCTTAGTAAATAGGTGCCAAAAAAATAATAGATAGCGGTGATTAATAAAAAAATAGCCACCCCTATGCCTAAACCACTATAGAGAATTTGTTTAACCACAGTGATTTTTTTTTCGCTAAAAGCTTGCGAGGATAAAACCGTGACAGCTTGAGACAAGCCAAATAAAATCATAAATGTAAATTCCATATATTGCATAACCATTTGCTGTGCTGCCAACGCATCAATTGATATTTTGCTGATTAAAAATGTAATTACCACGAAAATCATCTATTCACCAGCATATTGCGAACCTATAGGCCAGCCTAATTGCAACATTTTTTTTACTTTGCTGGCGTTATAAAGCGTAAAATCAGCAATGTTGATGCCCAACTCTTTTGCCAAATAAATGGCTAAGCCGATTAACAAGCCGCTATTAACAATAGCCATTGCATAGCCCACAGCAGCCAAGCCATGATGCATACTGAGCATGAACACATAGATCAGTGCTAACTGACATGGCATCTGAATTAAAGATATTAATAAAATCAGCCGAGCGCGTTGCTGGCCAATTAAAAATTGTTCGAGTACAATCATCAGTGTACTGGGTATGATTGCCCAGCATATTCCATGCAGGTAACTTGTAGCCAGCAATTGTATTGATGGTGCTTGATGCGTCATAATCAAAATATACGGCGCAAGCATCAATAAAATAAGTAATACAAGACTTATCATTAACCCATAGAACATAGCGTTCGTTAACAAGGATATTTTGGCCAGTGCTGAATCCATTGACTGTTTTCGTGCAGTCAATATGCTAATTGAATTCATCCCACCCCAGAAGAAAACAATTAAGATCCTGTACATTAACGTTGCTAGCGCACTTGCCGCTAATGCATTTTTTCCTATGTGAGCAATAAAGATAAAACTCACAAAAATTGTGATTGCTTGGACACTCTGAACTAATATTAAAGGAATGCTTAAGTTAATAAGCTTATAGGTTATCTCAAAATAATTATTTTTATTCACACGCCATCCAAACATTTTTTTGCAATACATTGCGCGCCTTGGTTTTAACGCATAATGGCCAAGCTGGGACACAACAATCTTGCCATCGTGGTGTCCACCACATATTAACGGAAATAGCCAACTCAAGTGTATACACTTGATGCCACCAAGCTGATGGTAAAAAAAGCATTTCACCTTCATGTAATTCAACTGAACTATATTCAATGTTAGCTAGTTTGGGGAATTTATCAAAATCAGGTTCGTCAAATTCAACTTGACTCATAATTCGGATAGGGGATCGCCATGGATGAGGATACATGGCGGAAAAATAATTGGGTTTAATAAGAATTAAGCGTTTTTTTCCCTTAATTTGCAACAAAAAATTATTCATGGGATCATAATGCATAGGGGTTACATTGCCTGCTGATCCCATCCAGAAATTCATTGCCATTACTTTTTTCCCCTGTATATAGCTATTAGGTTGAATGTCTTTGAGTAATTGAGGGAATTGTTTAGGTATTGATAGCGATTGCAGGTAATGAAATCCTACGCCATCCTTTTTATTAGTCAACTGATTCACATATTCTACAAAGAGCATTTCCTTGGATTTATACATATTGCCCCCTTTTTTCGGATCTAATTTAAAATATCCATTGGGCGAATATTGTAACAATACTTTTTCTTTACCTATTTCTTGCTGTAGATAATCCAAGTTCCACTTCTGAAGATCCGGCCATAGCGACAATAAGTTTTTAATGATCACCGGTTTTCTTTTTTGATAATAATTCTGGTTAAATTCATCAACTGTTAATGAATCAACCTTATTAATTAAACCATTATTTTCTTTCATGTCGTTTCTTCCTCTGACTTAGCTATAAGTTTTTTTAGCCATAATCGATTGAATAAATCCAACCAACTTACCAATTGTCTGCTGTGCTAATAATTCATGATGGTTGGCGTCCACGTTTAAACATTCTATTTTTGTTGATAAGTTTTCCCAACCGTTATAAACTTGCCTTGATAAATCATTCAATAATAATTGATAATTTTTACGGGTAATGGCATCTTTAATTAATTCCGCTGACTGTGCCTGCTGCGCTTTAACTAGCAGTATTCTGCCAGCATAAGGCTGTGGACAATAAGCATGCATGGCTTGCATTTCTAACCGTGCAAGTTCAGCTAATTCATGGCGATATTCTCGCGTCACATCCATATAGATAGGGTTTTCAAGAATAAAATCTTGCTTGATTTTAGGAAAGAATAATTCCATCTTATTTTTGGTATCGGGTGTTAAATGATAACTATCCAATAAGCAAAGCCAATCGACACCATCACCTTCGGCAATTAATTGCTGTGCCATTTCATAAGCAATGACACCGCCTAACGACCAACCGCCTAAACGATAAGGTCCCTGCTTTTGAATGACTTTGATTTTTTTGACATAATAGGTGGCCATCGCACTAATGGATGTCAATGGCTGTTGTTTGCGACGGGATAAATTATAAGATTCTACACCGTAAAAATTACACGTTTCTTTGAGCTGTAAAGCGAGTTCTCGATAGACTTCGGCTCCGGCGACACCGGGATGAACAAAAAACACGGCAGGCTTTGCTGCTGCTTGCTGAGCATAGCTTACCACGGCTTGATAGCCTGTTTGCTGTCTCGTTTTTAACGCTAATGTTTGCAGAGAAATGCTGGGATTTTTAAATAGCCTATTCATAGAGAATTGACTGGCAAATGTTCTGTTGATTTTATCGAGCAGTTGCACTGCTAAGAGCGAATGTCCACCCATCTCAAAAAAATCACCCACTAGCTGAACATTATTATGACCTAAGATTTCTTGCCATAATACGATTAAACGTTGCGATATCGGATCTTGCACATTGGTCAACAATTTTGTTGTTTTATTGTTTGGCGGTTTTGGCAGTTTTTCTCTGGCAATTTTCCCGCTGCTATTTAAAGGCAGTTTATCCAAATAAATAATTTGTGCAGGAACCATATAGCTGGGTAAGTTAAGACTCAACTGCTGACGTATATCATGAGGCACAGTCATAGCTACTTCAAGCACACAGTATGCAATTAAACATTCTGTATTTTCTTCACTAACAACTTTAACAGCAGCTACTTTTATAGCAGCAAAGTCTTCTAAACATCGTTCAATTTCTTTAAACTCAATGCGATAGCCACGTAAATTAACTTGATTATCATTCCTTCCAATATACGTCAAGTAACCCTGTTTATCTTGTTTGACTAAATCGCCTGTTGCATATAATCGTTGAGGTTTTTGTACCGCTGAAAACTGATGAAGAATAAAGCTTTGCAGTGTTACTTGTTGCTGTTGCCAATAAGCCTTAGCTAAACCTATGCCACCAATATATAACTCACCAATCATACCTGCTGGCAATAAATTTTTCTGTGAATCCATCACATAAAGTTTAACCCCGTCCATGGCTTTACCAATATCCCGATAATGCTTTCGTCGACTGAATTGTCCTATGCTTGCACAGACTGTACCTTCTGTTGGTCCATAGCAGTTTAATAAATTTCGCCCTTTGGCCCAACGTTCCATTACAGCTTGAGTACAAACATCGCCAGCAACTACTAAGGTTTTTAATATCGGCAAACCGTCTTCGCGCATGACAGCTAGTAATGCGGGTGGTATGGTGGCAACTTCAATAACCTTATCTTGGAGAAACCCGCGCAAATAATCGGTGTCAGTTCTTTTGTCCCAGGGGTATAGACACAATAATCCGCCATGCAACAAACTAGTAAATATTTCTGAAACTGAAGCATCAAAACCAAGAGAGGCAAATTGAATAACCGGTGTACCAACCGTGATGCCAAAAGCTACGGCTTGTGCGTTAGCAAGATTGATGACGCCTTGATCGGTAATTAAAACACCTTTGGGTCTACCCGTTGATCCTGAGGTGTACATCATGTAGGTGATTGCATCGGCATCTCTTGGCATAATCTGCAAACATTCATTGTCCAAGTTTTCTCGGGTCATTTCATCGACATCTATATACTCAACTTGCATAGTTTGCGGAAGGCTGTAGTGTTTATCAGATAAAATATATTTTAATTGTGCATCTTTAATTATATAGTCTAGCCGGGCAGATGGCACACTGATATCCAAGGGCACATAACTGTAACCCGCATATAAAATACCTAACATAGCCACCAGCCAATTTGTGCTACTGGGTAAATATATCCCAATCATTACGCCTTTTTGTCGTGGTTGTTTGGCTAACAAGTAATGTGCGACTTGTAACGATTTTTTCTGCAACTGAGCATAAGTCATCTGCTGATCTAGCGCATCAATCGCTAAGCGAAAAGAGTTTTTTTCTACAACCGTATTAAAACAGCTGAGAAAATCTATCGGTTGTGGCGTTAACAAATGTTCACTATTAATCTCTACATCCGATGAAATAAAACGTGGATTAAATTGATAGTTCTCTGGTTTATCAAGCAAAGAATTCAAACATTTTTTATAATTATCCAGCAGCGTTTTCATGTCCGACGCTAAAAATATATGTTGGTGATAAGCAATACGCACTGAGAAAGTCTCT
>JAESTO010000111.1 GCA_016763565.1 Gammaproteobacteria bacterium
CAAGAAAAAATCATGCCAATAATTTGTTTTTGTTGCTTGGTGACATAGCTATTAGCAAAAATACCAGTGACACCACAGCCAATCAATGCCGGTGTGTTTGGCATACAACGAATTAAGGGTAGCTCTGTTGCAAACCACTGCATTAACTGACTTGAAGTGATACCTGCGGCTATGGAAACGATTAACGGTTTTTTTTTCTTGACGGTTTGCTTAATTTCCATCACAGCTTGCTGGGTTGCTTGCGGCTTAACAGCTAGTATAATAATATCCGCAAATGTCGCCGCCTTGCTATTATCTTGATAGGTCTCCAGCGAAAATTGTTGCTGCAAAGCGGCTAGTTTTTTTTCATTATGGTCGGTTATTGAAATATTTTTTGCGGGATAGCCATTATTAATTAAACCACTCACCAATGCTGTTGCCATATTACCGGCGCCAATCAATACAATTTTTTTCTCTAACATGTCTTTTCCCTGCGTTCGCCAAAAATATCTGTACCAATACGTACAATCGTTGCGCCTTGTTCAATAGCCGCTTCTAGATCATGCGACATACCCATAGACAAGGTATCTAACGGAAAGCCTTGCTGCTGTAATTCAACAAATGCCCGCCGTAATTTAGCAAAAGTATTTTGTTGTGCATGGTAATCCTGTTGCTTAGCCGGAATAGCCATAAGGCCGCGTAAATGTAAATGCGTTAACGATTGAATTTTTATTATTAATGGAGGCAATTCATCAATAGTTATCCCCGATTTTGTGGCTTCTTCATCAAGGTTAATCTGCAAACAAATATTAAGTGGCGGCATATGTGCTGGACGTTGCTCATTTAGCCGCTTAGCAATTTTATAACGATCGATACTATGTACCCAAGTAAAATAATGAGCGATTTCTCGTGTTTTATTGCTTTGAATGTGACCGATGAAATGCCACTCAAGATGATAATCTTGTAGTGCATTAATTTTCGTAATAGCTTCTTGTAGTTGATTTTCACCAAAGCGAGTTTGGCCTGCGTTGATAGCGTGCACAATATCATCAATAGAGCGTGTTTTGCTCACAGCCAACAAATTAACGGTATGGGCGGAGCGATGGCATCGTTGTGCTGTATCAGCAATGCGTTTACAAACGTGTTGTAAATTTTGGGCGATTGTCATATCAAGTATTATACGGCGAATATGATAAAATCAGCAAAATTTATGAAGGAATAATTGTTATGAATACTCGTTTTATTGGCGCAACTTTATTACTTGCCGGCATCTCCATTGGTGGTGCTATGCTAGCATTGCCTGTCATTACTGCAATATATGGCTTTGTTGTAGCTACAATATTATTTGTTATTGCCTGGGCTTATTTAACCTTTACCGCGTTGCTAATTTTAGAAATCAATTTATGGATGCCTGAAGGTAGCAACTTTATTTTTATGGCGAATAAAACGCTCGGTAAGGTGGGTGGGGCGATCACCTGGTTAAGTTATTTGTTATTGTTTTATTCCTTACTGGCTGCATACATTACTGGCCTGAGTGGATTAACGGTTAGCGATGCGAGCTATTATTTTCATATTCATACCTATCCTTGGATTGCATCTATTATCACAATTATATTATTCAGCGTGATTATTTATTTGGGTACGCGGTGTGTTGATATGCTTAATCGTCTATTTATGGTCGGATTAATTATTACCTACATATTATTATGTATTCTAGTCACACCTCATGCGACGCATTTAGATCTGCATTATATAGATCTACATGCGTGGTGGCTGGCTTTACCGATTGTTACCACTGCCTTTGGTTCACATATCGTTATTCCGAGCATGCGGACTTATTTACAGGGTAATGTTAAATTGCTACGTTGGGCTATTATTCTTGGGTCAACGATTACCTTATTAGTCTATTTATTTTGGGAGGCCTTAATTCTTGGTAGTTTACCGATTAAAGACAGTAGCTATAGCTTGCATGCCATTCTATTATCTGGACAACCGCAAGTGGGATTAGCCAATGCCCTTAGCGTGTTATTGCATAATAGTTGGGTCGGTGACGGCTTTCGTTGGTTTGCCCTTCTTGCTATTTGCACATCATTATTAGGGGTTGCTTTTAGTCTATTTGATTTTTTATCAGATGGTTTCAATATTAAAAAAACACACGGTGGTAAATTAATGACAGCTACGCTTACATTTTTACCGCCTTTTATTTATGCACTATTCTATCCCAAAGGTTTTGTATTAGCGTTGAGCTACGCTGGCGCTATTGTTGCTATTTTATTAGGAATTTTGCCAGCCAGCATGGCGTGGTGGGGGCGGTATAAACTATCACTGGCAGAACAGGCGCATTACCGTGTGCATGGTGGTAGAATCATGCTGTTGTTAGTAGGATTTTTCTCATTATTGGTAATTATGTCACAATTTGCCAGTGTGTTTAAATTTTCCTTGTAGACCTATAACGTGAACATGCAACGTACAAATATTTTAACTATTAAAGGAGCTTGAACTATGAATAAACCTAAATTTATCTTGTCTTACTGTGCTGTGTTTGTATTTATTTTTTTCTTTGAATGGTTATTTCATGGCGTAATGCTTAACGATATTTATATGAGCACCGCTAGTTTATGGCGCACACCTGAGGCAATGCACAGTCGCTTTTTGTGGATGTTATTAGGCGACGCGTTGCTGGCTATTTTCTTTTGTGCCATTTTTTTACAAGGGTATAAAAACAAAGGGATTATGGAAGGTGTTCGCTATGGCTTACTGATTGGGCTACTGTTTGCACCTATGCATATAATGATGTACGTAGTATTGCCTATTTCTCCGTTACTCATGGTGTATTGGCTTATGGGTTCTTTCGTTGAGTTTATTATTGCTGGCATAATTACTGCAGCAATTTATAGACCACTAAACTAAATCTGTTTCTTCCTAGGCTCAAGTACGTGGCGACTACCCGGCGTGCTGGAGCGTTATTAAACCTAGGATTGGCAGTTGATAACCTATTTTTTTAAGGGGTGATGATGAAACTAAAATTATGTATTCTTACTATCAGTTTATTCTTGTGTATTAGTCAAATTTATGCGGCAAAAGCAATGAGTAAAACAGACAAACTTAGTTATACTATGGGCTATCAAACGGGCGTTAATTTTAAAACCTATAAAATTAACATTGATTCACAAATATTTGCTAAAGGTTTGCAAGATGCGTTATCGGGCAAAAAGTCCTTACTCAGCAAAAAAGAGCAACAAGCAGTAATCGCTGCTTATCAACAGGAGATGATGAAGAAAATGCAACATCAAGCCACCAACCAAAGTGCACAAAACATTGAAGCTGGCGCTAAATTTCTAGCAGATAATGCGAAAAAACCCAGTGTTGAAACCACAGCAAGTGGGTTACAATATAAAATTTTAGACGAAGGCAAAGGTGATAAGCCGACGGCTAAAGATATTGTTACTGTCGATTATGAAGGTAAATTTATTGGCGGTAAAATTTTTGACAGTTCTTATCAACGTGGTACACCGGCAACCTTTCCAGTGAGCGGCGTGATTAAAGGTTGGACTGAAGCCTTACAAATGATGCATAAAGGTGCAACGTGGGAATTGTATATACCGGCTAGTTTGGCTTATGGCGACCGTGGCATGTCAGGCGCTATCGGGCCTAGTGAAACATTGATTTTTAAAGTGCACTTAATCTCCATTGAAAAACCAGCTAATGCTTAAAGATTATTGATGACGGTCGTTTAATCCGAAATAAAGAATAGCTGTATTATTTTTGCGTAGACAACCCAATCTATTTTTATATATTGGGTTGTCAGTGGGGCGCATGGGGTACAAGAGCCCAGAATAGTTATGCTATAATTTACTGCATTCAATCTCAAATATTTTAGCTGGTTTCGCTCGCTAATTCTCATGAATAACCGCAAGTATTTCCATCCTCAATTTATTTATATGTTATTGCTAGGTTTTTCTTCGGGATTACCCTTTGCTTTAACCAGTACAACCTTGCAAGCTTGGTTTGCAGCATCTAACCTTCATATTAAAGATATTGGTTTTCTCAGCTTAGTGGGTTTGCCGTACATATTAAAATTTTTGTGGGCGCCAATGATGGATCGTTGGAGGCTTCCTTTCCTTGGCCATCGTCGTGGTTGGATGTTAATTACGCAACTTATGTTGCTGGCTACTATCGCGTTTATGGCATGGTTTACACCTAAAACTGATGCTACCTTACTGGCCGCTTTGGCATTTGTGGTTGCTTTTTTTTCAGCGTCACAAGATATCGTGTTAGATGCGTATCGTACTGACATCACGGCGGTACAACAGCGTGGTTTAATTTCTGCAATATGGCTATTCGGTTGGCGCATAGCAACGTTAGCTTCGGCAGGTGGCGCATTAATTGCCGCACAGTATTTTGGGTGGCATAGTGCCATTTTATTTATTGCGGCAATGATGCTAATCGGCATTATTAGCACACTGATTTGTGAAGCACCTAAACACGATCATTTCCATAGTACAAGTTTATGGCAACTTATTATCGATGCCAGCAAAGAATTTTTATTACGCCGTTATGGGGGGTGGTTATTATTATTTATTGTATTATACAAATTAGGCGATGCTGCTGCATTGAGTTTAAGTACCACATTTTATTTGCGTGAATTGGGTTTTAGTTTAGCGACTATTGGTGGCGTTAATAAAAGTGTAGCGATCGTCGCGACTATTTTAGGTGCCTTGTTGGGTGGTATGTTTATGCTGCGTCTACGCTTATATTCTTCCTTGCTGTACTTTGGCATTTTGCAAGCGGTATCTAATGTGTTTTTTACAGGGTTAGCCCTTGTTGGTAAAAGCTTAAGTTTATTTATGATAACGGTATTTGTCGAACATTTTACTGGGGGTATGGGTACTGCTGCATTTTTTGCTTTCCTTATGGCGTTATGTGATCGGCGTTATACGGCTATGCAATTTGCCTTATTCTCGGCGCTTGCTTCTGTTGGGCGAATAGTCATAGGTCCTATAGCCGGTTATATGGTTAATGATATCGGTTGGCCACTTTTTTTCTTGAGCAGTTTTATTGTTGCCTTACCTGGCCTAGGATTATTACTGTGGTTGCGTAAACGTGTGGATTTTGAATGATTTTTTTAGGTTAAATCGGATTCTCTTCATTAATAAAACAATGTTGTAAGTTAAATTTCATCGCTAAATGTTCACCTAGGGCTTGTACACCGTAACGCTCAGTCGCATGATGACCTGCAGCAAAATAATGAATGCCTAATTCTTTAGCGAGGTGGAACGTGCGTTCTGATGCTTCGCCACTAAGGTAAGCATCGACGCCTAAGCTAGCCGCATGCGTAATATAATCCTGTGCTGCACCGGTGCACCAAGCTATTGTTTTTATATCGCGTTGATTTCCTGCAATGTGTAAAGGTTTTTGTCGTAGTTGCTGCGTTATATGCTTTATGAATGTTTCACTGCTCATCGGTATTGATAATTCACCAATGCAACCGAGCATCTGGTCATCTTTTTCACCAAGCATTTTTGTAATGCTTAAATGTAAGCGTTTGGCTAATTGCACATTATTGCCATAATCTGCATGAGCATCTAGAGGTAAGTGATAAGCAATTAAATTAATGTTGTGTTTGATTAAGGTAGCAATCCGTTGATGTTTATAGCCTACTAAGCAAGGATCTTCGCCTCGCCAAAAATAGCCATGATGCACTAACAAAACATCAGCTTTTTTTTTAATGGCTTCATTAATGACTGCTTGGCTTGCGGTAACGGCTGTAACTACATTATTAATTGTGGATTTTCCTGCAATTTGTAGGCCATTGGGCGCATAATCTTGAAAATGTTGTGGTTGGAGCAATTGTTGCAGATAATCAACAATCTCGGTGCGAATCATTACGACAGCCGTTTGATTTGCGCACCTAATTGTGCAAATTTTTCTTCAATACATTCATAGCCACGATCGATATGATAAATACGGTCAATAATCGTTTCACCTTCAGCAACCAATGCCGCCAGTAATAAACTCGCTGATGCTCGCAAATCGGTTGCCATAATCGGTGCAGCCGTTAAACGGTCAACACTATCAATAAATGCAGTATTACCACGTAATTTAATTTTTGCGCCCATGCGTTGCAATTCTTGTACGTGCATAAAACGGTTTTCAAAAATAGTTTCAGTGATCATTGATGAACCTTGCGCTACTGTGTTCAAGGCAAGAAATTGTGCTTGCATATCCGTCGGCATGCCCGGATAAGGCGCGGTAATAATATCAACAGCACGTGGGCGTTTGCCATGCATATCCAAGGCAATCCAATCTTCACCGGTAGTAATATCAGCGCCGGCTTCTGACAATTTAATTAATACCGATTCTAAAATATCTGTGCGTACATCTTTTACTTTTATTTTGCCGCGCGTAATGGCTGCAGCAATTAAATAGGTACCCGTTTCAATACGATCAGGTAAAATTTTGTAATCGCCACCGCCAAGTTTATTAACACCGGTGATGGTAATTTTATCGTTACCAGCACCTTGAATGTTTGCGCCAAGTTGGTTTAAAAAATTAGCAAGGTCAACCACTTCGGGCTCGCGTGCGGCATTTTCAATG
>JAESTO010000151.1 GCA_016763565.1 Gammaproteobacteria bacterium
ATGATTTGCAGGAATTTGCTTTTGCATCATGTTTATTTCAAGAGATGATAAAAGTTTTGGTGATGCCGAGGAAAAAATCAATAAAATGATCGATTTTTCGATTGAATTACCAACGCATAATGCTAAGCAAAGAGAAGTCTTATGGGAAAAATTAAAAAACAATTCCTCATTTAGTTTTTCTGACACTATTAATATTGAATTATTATCCAGTAAATTTTGTTTGACGGCCGGTCAAATTAACGATGTCATTAATACATCCTATAACTTGTCTTATGTGAAAGAACCTAAAGCCGCACTGAATGAAATCACTAGCAATGATGTTTATCAAGCTTGTCGTTTACATAGTAATAGACGTTTGGGAACATTAGCACAAAAAATAACACCGAATTATCAATGGGATGATATTGTACTTCCACTAGAGCATCAGCAACAGATGGATGAAATTCGTAATTATGTTAAATACCGTTCACAAGTGTATGAAAATTGGGGGTTCTCTAATAAATTATCTATGGGGAAAGGCCTTAACATTCTTTTTTCTGGGCCACCGGGGACTGGAAAAACAATGGCTTCAGAGGTTTTAGCCAGTTGTTTTGGCCTGGATTTATATAAAATTGATTTATCAAGCATTGTCAGTAAATATATTGGCGAAACAGAAAAAAATCTAGGGAAGATTTTTTATGAAGCAGAAACGAGTAATGCAATATTATTTTTTGATGAGGCAGATGCGTTATTTGGTAAACGCAGTGATGTAAAAAGCTCACATGATAGAAATGCTAATATTGAAGTAAGTTATTTACTGCAAAAAATAGAGGAATATGAAGGCATTGTCATATTGGCGACTAATTTTCGCCGCAATATGGATGAGGCTTTTATACGTAGGTTGCATTTTTCTATTGACTTTCCTTTTCCAGAAGAAGAAGAACGGATTCGCATTTGGCAAAACATCTGGCCGAATACCATGCCTATTGATAGCAACGTTGATTTAGAGGCTTTATCTAAGTATTTAAAAGTAGCTGGAGGAAATATTCGCAATGTTGCTTTGTCTTCAGCCTTTCTTGCTGCAGAAGAAAGAGAAAGAAACCCTCAGGCTAAAGTGACGATGAAGCATATTATACATGCGGCTAAACGTGAATATAAAAAAATGGGACAAACTGTTAGACCCGGTCAATTTGACGAACTGCTAAACGAATAAATCTGTGCATAATTCTGTGGATTTAATTTTTAGTGAAAATAAAAAGTTGAATGATAACAAGGTTTTCATGACGATTTTTAGATTTTATTTTGTGTGGATAATTCGAGAAACATAAGTGATTTATAATTTCAACGCTAATGGTTGATAGTGCATTTAAACCCTAACAGCTTACAGTTTTAATATTGCTTTTGGTTCGCTATAAAAATGGAATAATATAATGATTGATGATTTAGATAATAGCTTAAAAGAATTGCTTGAAACAGAGCTGGCACCG
Source organism: Gammaproteobacteria bacterium (assembly GCA_016763565.1). Next base: position 1,467 of record JAESTO010000151.1, read on the forward strand.
TTTTTTTCTACGACACCCACCATAAGTTTTATTGCACCAGATGGCCAATTTCCACCGCCATCGGTAACCTTGCCAGCGATAAATTTATTTTTATACGATATGCGTGAAAATGTAGAGATGCGTGCTAGTAAGCAATTACGTCAACAAGAAATAGCAAATAATCAATTGAAACTAATACCACCTCCCGTTATCGTTGATTTTTCTTATTTAGTGACCGCATGGAGTGATAGCGCGATAGTGACGCCTGTTATTGATGAACACCATATGTTATATCTTACGATGCTATCGCTGATTCGTAACACGGTGATTCCCGAAAACTATTTGCAAGGAAATCTACAGGGAATAGAACCTTTGCCACGAACGATGGTATTGCATGAGAATAAGCTGCATAGCACAGGTGAGTTTTGGTCTGCGCTAGGTGGTAAACCTAAGCCTTTTCTTAATTATACAGTTTCTGTCAGTATTGATGCTTTTGATTCATTAGAAGCTTATAAAATTGGAAGTATTGAACCTAAAATTAGAAAAACGAGTGACATGAAGATTGCTATTCAAGGGCAAATCATGGATGCTAATGTCTCTCCTGCCGTACCTATTACGGGCGCGCCGGCAGAAAATACGCGGATAACGATTGTGGGTACAGCACAAGGAACAGGATTTCAAGGTGATGTTTTGGTTAAAACCGATGGCACCTTCGAATTTGTGGGCCTTGATGATGATGATTATACGCTTAATGTGTCTATACCCACTTATGGTTCAGCAGCTAAAACAATAACGATTGCACGCAATATACAAGGGAATTTAACGACTGTCACAGCAGATTTAGAGTTGACAAATTAGGAATGTAATAAGATGAGTTTTGATATGTATAAGACGCCCAATGTTTATGTCGAGCAAAATTCAATTTTGCCAGAAATACCAACCGCTGAAATAGCCACTGCTGTGCCAGTATTTATTGGTTATACAGAAAAAACACGATTGACTAATAAGCATCAATCTGACGTTATTAGAATAAATTCGCTATTGGAATATGAAAATATTTTTGGCACTCAGCATCTGCAAGCAGCAATTAAAGTTTCAGTTGACAGTGATGAAGAAATTTTAGAAACGCATTTTTTTGAACTTGAATATATACTTTATTATTGCATTAAATTATTTTTTGATAATGCTGGAAAATATTGTTATATCGTTTCTGTGGGTAGTTATGAGGGAAGCATAACGCTCAATGCTATAAAAAAAGGTCTTGATATGGTTGCGCAACAAGATAACATTACTTTAATTGCGTCGCCTGATGCGACACGCTTATCTCATGATGATTATGGTAGCTATTGTCAACAAGTATTAGCACAATGTGCCAAGCAAAAAGATCGCTTTGGCGTTTTTGATGTGTTCGAACCTATTAACAAAGAAGGGGATGCCCATGGTTTTAGAAGAGCAATGGGTGCGAGTAATTTAAAATACGGTGCAGCGTATTACCCCAATTTAATTACATCTTATACGAACAATGATAATAATATTTTTGTTGGGGATATCAGTTTATCTGATTTGAAATTTCAAAAACCAGCACTTTATAATAAAGTAAAAAATACGTTAACTGATCGTACCATTGTTTTACCACCCAGTGCAGCAGTCATGGGTGCTTATATCCATAATGATAATGAAAACGGTGTGTGGAACACACCTGCGAATATTGAATTAATATCAGTGATTGGACCACATGTTGATATTACTGAAAGAGAGCAAGAAAATTTAAACATTGATATTGTAAGTGGTAAATCAATTAATGTCATAAAAAGCTTTCCAAGAAGAGGCACATTAATTTGGGGTGCCAGAACATTAGCGGGTAACGACAATGAATGCCGTTATATATCCGTACGTCGACTCTTCAACTTTATAGAAGAATCGATACAATTAGCAACGAACTTTGCTGTTTTTGAAGCAAATGATTTGATGACTTGGTTGAAGTTGTCAACCATTGCGGAATCTTTTTTAAGAGATATATGGGAGCAAGGCGCATTAGTTGGCGATGCAGAGCAACAAGCATTTTTTGTTAATGTTGGCCTAGGTAAAACGATGACACAAGATGATGTTAATAATGGAAGAATTATTGTTGACATTGGTGTTGCGGCTATAAGACCAGCAGAATTTATTGCATTACGAATTTCACATCAGCAAGAAAAAATTTAGAAAATAGTATTTGTAGACTAGTTTTTTTTTGCAGATCATCCTTTGTATTCTTATTTGAAAAGAAATCAATAGTTGATTTTTTTTTAACGGACAGAACAACAAGGGAATGTTTGGTCATATTGTTTTATATGACATATTAAGCTTTATTTATAGTTTTTTATTATAAATAAATTTTTATTACAGAATAA
>JAESTO010000162.1 GCA_016763565.1 Gammaproteobacteria bacterium
ATATTTTTCATGCTTAACTTTAAATGCTCGTATAATAAAGTTTTTTAGATTTTCAACTTCTAATATGTTAGTGTTGATATTAATGGTAGGGGATGGACCATTGGTTTTATTAAAGTCATTGATATAGCATACCAGTGCTTCAAAAGGCTTAGATAATTTTGCAGATAGATAGTTGCTTAATAAGCTAGAAAAAATAGATAAACAAATAATAAGAGGGGCAATGATTTTTATTGCTGGATGCGATACTACATTATTCGTGTGCGCTGTGATATTAATTAAAACCAAAACAAAAATGACCAGTGGTAATGTAGAAAAAATGAAAATCCACATACCCACTTTGGCTCTTAAACTGTTAACATCGACAACATCAATAATATCGACGCCTGCTAATCTTCTTTTTTTTATTAAAAAAATAAGACTTAATAACACGATTACGAGGCCTAAAGCCCATATGGTTTCTAATGAACTGTTAAATAAACTTAATTTTTCTATAACATCATAGCGAAGCAACAAATCAGTGGAAATCAGCACAAGATAACCGATGCTTAAATATTTTATCCATAACGTATTACTTCTAATCAAACAAAAAGAAACAAAGATAAACCCTATAGACTCTAGCAAGGTATCGAAGGTTTGGTAAAGACCAATAGTTGAAAAATAACTCATCTTCCATCGTATACCAAATATAAAAACAACAAAAATAATCGCTCCGGCAAGACTGAAAGAAAGATAATGAAAAAAACTGTTTTTTGATGACACACCACTTTTGATGAAAAGTACTATCCAAAATACCGTTTGTATTAACAAAAAAATAGTGAATGGAGCGTCAGCTAGTAAGGCTGCGTAATCAAAACAAGCACCCCTGTTGATATTAACTAAATAATTGAAACTTACCGCTGATACGAAAGCAAAAGAAAATGCCATGGCCAAAAGTAAAAAAAGTATTTTATGCTGTGCTGCTGATTTGACCATTAAATAAAATGTACAAATAACTATGGCCAAATATAACCCTGACTCACCAATGAGTAATAGAAGTGCAGAGACCATAGGGAGATTTGACTGCTTGAAGTACAGACAAAAAATAGAGGCTACTATCCAACCAAACAGTGCAGTTATTAAAACAACGGTATCCTTCTTAAACATAAAAATTTTCCTCTTCATTCTTCGTTGCGATAACTCGGACCGGTAATGCGTCCATGGTAAAAAATACTAGGCAGAAGAATACATATCTTATACCTTCCGGGTGGCACATTTTCTATGGGGTAATTGCTGCTCAACTTGCCATCTTTCAAAATATAGCTAATAAAATTAATATCTGTACAATCATGCTTGCCTAAATGTAAGAAAAGTCAAACATTGCCCTTATTGCAAAGCGCTGACAATCTGACTGTCACAGTCTGGCGCACCACAAAAGATAATCGTCTCTTTTATTAACGGTGTGGTTAAACCCGCATAACATGTCAATGTGTTTGTATTGACCTTTCGTTGCTTTTTCTCAGTTCTATTATCCAGAATAATGCCCTATTGCGTTTTTTGTGCTATCCTAATGTATAAATCAAGTTCTGAATATTTCACACTGTGCCGTGATTACCCTAGCATTGGCAGTGACCTGCTATTGGAAATTATACACTTCTTACTCTGGTTTATGCATATTCAAGGAATTGTAGGAACCATCACTGTGTGACATGACGACAATAAATGCTCTCTTATGACTATATCAAACCTTAAACTTACAGAATGTTTTTATCATCCAACTTACACATTGTTTGTTGATGATAATGATGTCTTTCTTAATGCAGTAAGGATCGGTCTTGAAGACAAGTTTTTACTAGAAACCTATAATGACACAATACGTGCTCTTGAAAGAATTTACCAAGCCAATATGTTCATTGATATGAACTGTAATGCTTATAGTCAACTCATGCGTAATGACTTAGTAGGCGCTAAGAAACACCCTCTTGATTTTACAAAAATTTTTCATTTAATCTATAATGAAAACCGCTTTAATTATGTTTCAACTGTCATTGTTGATTATAAAATGTCGCCGATGAATGGTGAAGAATTTTTATCAGAAATAAACGATATGCCATTGTTGAAAGTTATGCTAAGCGGTGTCGCAAACACAGGTCTAGCCGTTCGGCTATTTAATAATCGTTTAATTGATAAATTTTATCCAAAAAAAGATTTAAAACTAGATGAGAGCTTTAACGCCACCCTTGCTAAAATACAAAAAATATTCTTTCAACAAATATCAACGTCTCTCTTAAACAGGTTAGGCAGCGGTATAAAATCTTTTCTCTTTGGAATGAAATTTTCCAATCTCTTTACGCGACTTGTAGAAGAAATTAAAGCAGTTGAATATTATTTAATAAGTGAAACCGGTAGCTTTTTATTTTTAGATGAAAATGCTAAGCCAACATGGTTAATTATTAAAGATAACAAACAAACCCAAATAGACATTGGATTATTAAAAAAATCCGGGTTAAATGAGGCCTCATTACAGCTTATTGAAAAAAAACAAAAGCTTGCTTTTTTTCTATCAAGTACTGATATGGAAAAACATCCCGAACTTCTCACAACACATTTATTGGATGCTTATAAGTTAGATCAGGAATTTATATTTGGTATTGCCTACGAAAAAACAAATAATTTTGTCGAATGGGAAAAAATATTATCTTATTCTGCATATAAAAAAAATCTTGGGGAAAACCTCGCACCGTCCTAAAAGGAACACATGTCAATCCTCCGTCTTAAGCCGTTTGTTTTTTTGTAGCGAATGACTTTTCTATTAAGAACCAAACGAAAGGTATCAACAACCACTGATGCCTTTTAAAGGCCAGCCCTACTTTATTAGTAGGCACAAATATATTTGCTGCAAACATAATTTAATAGTCGTAGGCATAGAGGTTCACTCTGTTTTTAGTGATGACAGACTGTTAACGTGATTTTTTTGAGCTATGTGCCGATTTCTTACGAAAATCTTAGCAGGATGGGTATAAATTTTCAGTTACCAAGCCAACATTTTTCACACCGGCCTGCTGTAATAGCACCATAGCCCTTACCACCTTGCCGTAAGGTACGATTTTATCACCTTTCACCAACACAGAACGTTGTTGATCGTTACGCAATGCTTGTTTAACTAATGCAAGAATAGCTTTAGCATGGATAGTTTGTTGTGGATGTGCTGTGATATTTAAAAAATAGTCGCCTTGTGCATTAATTGAAACAATAATAGGTAGCTGTTGTTTCGCATGTACTGTTTTTGCTTTGGCTTGTGGCAATTTGACATGAACACCCTGGCTCAATAGTGGTGTAGTGATCATAAAAATAACTAACAACACTAACATCACATCAATGTAAGGCACGATGTTGATTTCCGCTAATGGTCGCTTACGAAAACGTGAAGAATAATTCATCGGTTTGTATTCGATAACGGTGTGTGTAATTGACGATGTAATAAGCCAATCAATTGATCTTGGAAGCTTTCATAGCGATTCATCAATTTTTCTAATTGGTAACTAAAACGATTGTAAGCAATCACTGCAGGAATGGCAGCAAACAAGCCGATGGCTGTTGCAACTAACGCTTCTGAAATACCTGGCGCAACCATAGCAATAGTGGCTTGGCCCGTGTGACTCAACGCACCAAATGCCGTAATAATTCCCCACACTGTGCCAAATAAACCTACGTAAGGGCTGGTAGAGCCCACAGTGGCAAGAAAAGACAAGTGCCTTTCTAATTGATCTAATTCGCGGTTTTGCACTACACGCGTAGCCCGTTGTGTTGCATCAATAATTTCATTAGTTGGCATGCTGTGATTTTTTAAGCGTTTAAATTCACTAAAACCTGCCATAAAAATATTATTTATTCCACCAGGATTGTTTTTAGCATTTTTTATGATTCGATAAGCATTTTCTATATTGGTATGTTGCCAAAATTGTTGTTCAAAATGAGCTAATTGTTGCTGTGCTAATGTGTATACTTGCCAACGTTGAAAAATAAACGTCCAAGATACAATAGATGCAGCAACTAATATTAATAAAACACATTTTACAATTAAACCGGCGTGCCAAAACAGCGCCCATAAAGAATGATCGCTCATTGTATTTCCTCAGATTCTTTAAAGCCTTGTTGCATACCTAGCAATTTTTCTGAGGCTTTTAAACCAAAGTGTTGATAAGCCAACGGTGTAGCAATACGGCCACGCGGCGTACGCATAACAAAACCTTGTTGCAGTAAATAAGGTTCTAACACATCTTCAATAGTGCCGCGTTCTTCACTAATCGCTGCGGCAATACTATCAACGCCAACAGGACCGCCGGCAAACTTCTCAATAATTGATAATAAAAATTTTCGATCGAGCATATCAAAACCATGAACATCAATGTCCAATAAATCTAATGCTGCTGAGGCAACAGCAGCAGTGATATCTCCACTCGCCTTCACCTCAGCATAATCCCTTACTCGACGTAATAAACGATTGGCGATGCGCGGCGTGCCGCGTGAACGCTTAGCAATTTCTTGTGCGCCATGATGATCAATCATAACGTTTAAAATAGTGGCTGAACGTTCGATGATATAGGTTAAATCTGCAACCGAATAAAACTCTAATCGTTGCACAATGCCGAAACGATCGCGTAATGGTGAGGTCAACAAGCCCGCGCGCGTAGTTGCACCAATCAAAGTAAACGGTGGCAAATCTAATTTAATCGAACGCGCGGCAGGTCCTTCACCAATGATAATATCCAGTTGATAATCTTCCATTGCGGGATAAAGAATTTCTTCAATCACAGGGCTTAAACGATGAATTTCATCAATAAACAAGACATCGTTAGCTTCAAGATTTGTCAATAAAGCAGCTAAATCACCAGCTTTTTCTAACAC
>JAESTO010000006.1 GCA_016763565.1 Gammaproteobacteria bacterium
CCCGTGGCCCCCCGCGTTGCAAAGCGATACGGGATAAAGCACGCTCAATATCAGGACATTTTTTTAAAAATCCAATGAGTGTTTGATGAAGGCTTTCCTGCTTCAGATAAAAATCCACATGATTCAAACGCGCAGCAATGGCGTCTGCGTGACACAAAGGAAAACTGAGACGGCGCGCAAGGAGACGTCCTCCCGCATTCGTCACAGTCCTATCAATCACAGAAAGAACACTCCCCTCATATGCGCCAGAAAGTGTTTGGCGAAGCTCTAAATTCCGTTGTGTCGGCGCATCAATTTCAAGTAACTCACGTTGAGTGATTTTTTGAAGGGGATCCAGTCGAGGAAAAGAACCTATTTGTGTTAAAGAAACATAGTCCACAAGCGAACTGGCTGCAGTAACTTCTTCCTTTGAAAAAGTACCAAACCCATCTAAATTTTGAACACCATATATATCTTGTAAACGTTTACGGCCATTGTGCACATCAAAACGATTCAAAGGTTGCGGGCGCAGTGCCTTTTTCCAATCTTCAAAAACTTCATAAAAGGCTGTATGTGAAAATAAGGTTTCAGGAATGATAATCTCACTGGGACGCACCCTTTCAAGAGCTGCAGAGACAGAACGAGAGGAGAGTGATTCCACAAAAAAATCCCCTGTCGATATGTCCAAAGACGCCAAAGAATACATCCCTGTCTTTTCATCCCCACATAAAGCAGAAAGAAAATTATTTTCTTTGCCTGAAAGCAACGTGTCTTCACACAAGGTACCTGCAGTGACAACACGCACAACCTCCCGGTTTACAAGCGCTTTTCCTGAACGTTTTTTTGCTTCTTCAGGCGTTTCCATTTGTTCACAAATTGCAACGCGAAACCCTTGACGGATAAGGCGTGCCAGATAATTCTCATAGGCATGATAAGGAACACCACACATGGGGATTTCTTCGCTTGAACCTTTCCCTCTTTTGGTGAGCGTGATCCCCAAGGCTTGAGACGCCTGTACAGCATCTTCATGAAAAAGTTCATAAAAATCCCCCATACGATAAAAAAGAAGCGTATCGGGATGCTCAGCTTTAATCGCATGGTACTGCACCATCATCGGTGTCATTTTATAACTTTTCTTTTTCATATTTCTACCCTAAACTATCATAAAAAGATGTCGAAAACTCTTCATATGATGATGCATATTCTAAGACTGAAAACAAGTCTTATTTTTCTATTTTTTTCCCTCACAGGATGCGACTTTGATACCTCATCTGCCCGTCAAGCCCATATCCGCATTGTGGGATCAACCTCTGTCTATACCTATGCGACCTTTGTCGCTGAATACTTTGGGAAAACAACAGCCTTTCAAACACCCATTGTTGAAGCAACAGGTTCTGGAGGAGGATTGAACCTGTTTTGTCGGGGCGCGGGCCTTGAACATCCTGACATTGTGAATTCTTCTCGGCGCATTTCAATCTCTGAAAGAAAAATATGTCGCAAAAATGGTGTCAAAAACATCATTGAAGTCCCGATCGGTTATGATGGTATTGTCTTGGGGGCTCATCACAGTAAGACCCCTCTATCACTCACACGCCAAGAACTTTTTCTCGCACTGGCTGAAAAAATCCCTTTCAAAGGCCAATGGATTCCGAACCCCCACAAAAAATGGCAGGATATCAACCCCAACTTCCCTGCCAAAAAAATTATGGTTTTAGGGCCTACATCGACACTTGCGACCCGTGAAGTTTTCGAAAAACTGGTTATTTTGGAAGGCTGTAAACGCTATACAAAAGGATCCAAGAAATGCCGCAAAACTTTGCGTGAAGATGGTGTTTTTATCGAGGCAGCAGAGCATGAGAATGTGATCATTCAACGTATAGAGATGAATCCTGATGCCTATGGCATCTTTAGTTTCGGATTTTTAGATCAAAATCGCAACAAAGTACAAGCCCTTCCTATTGAAAAAATCACCCCCACCGCAAAAAACATTGCCACACACATATATCCGATTTCCAGACCTCTTTTCTTTTATGTCAAGGGAGAAAACATCCCTTTAGTCAAAGGGATGAAAGCATACGTTTCAGAATTTTTAAGCGCACAAGCTTCCGGAAAAGAAGGTTACCTCACAGATAAGGGTCTGATCCCTTTACCTGAAAAAAAACGTAAACGTGTTCGAAAACACGTCCTAAAGGCTTTTGAATGAATATATATTTTAAAATCCACTAGCGTTTCAGTCATGACGTAAATTAATTTACTCTAAAGGAAGTTTTTCAATCTTTTCCAAAGTCCCTGTGATTGCGTATGTTCCAAAATCCATCGAATACCCACACATCACGCCCGTTTCAGAAATATTTTGACGCATTTCAAAAGAGGGCAAAGGGGAACGACTTTCTTGATTGTCATAAATAGCAAAGTTCATCGCCCACACGTCACGCCCCCCCAACGCAGATGCTTTTTTGCAAATTGCTTTTGGCTTTTCAATAAAGGTATTAATATCCACTTCTTTTCCAAAAAAAGAGCCGTCAAAAACCTGACTCTTTAATGTTGTTTTTCCTGCTTTAGCCGTTTGGATCAACATTCTTAAATGCTGAATAGGAGGAATGGAGTTTTTTGAAATTTGAACTGTTTGCAATGCAGGAGAACGATATGTCACAGCATTTCCTGTCTTTTTTGAAAAAGAAGCTTCCCCTAAAACTTGATCCATCACACTTCTATTAAATGTTTTTTGAGCTTGAAATTTCAAATAATCTCCCTGCTCTGATTCTGTAGCTTGATAAAAAGCTAAGATCATCTCTGGCAAGCCATTTTTAACGTGCAACATCGTCATAGATTTTTGAGAAAGGGACCATTCTTTCCCTTTTTTACGAATTTCTAAAACCATTGATCCTGAAATATCTTCGATATCACTGTGGGCTGTTTTAGACTTTAGGGTAATTTTATAGTGCGCACGGTGCGGTACAAGATCTGCCCAAAGCATCACAGATGAAAAAAAACTCACTATAAAGAAAAATCTTATTAAAAACATGTTACATACCCCTACTTTACCCCCCATTATAGAGACAAAAAAGTTAAAAAAGTATGCATACCCCATTGGCAGATGGCAAACTTCCATGTAAAAAGGATAGATAGGTCTATCAAAAATTAGAAGAGGATTCTCCCGTGGATATCATTTTTTCTCAAACCCCCCTTGAAGATAGTGAAACACTTGTTATGGGTGTTTTCGCTGATAACCACCTTTGTGACGCGACTAAAAAAATGGATGAAGTTCTGGATGGCGCACTAATGCGTGCGATAGAAACGAATCATTTTTCAGGTAAAAAAGAACAAACACTGAATATTCCCCTCAACAATGATTATCACCGTGTTGTTTTACTGGGACTGGGTGAA